>CAJBLW010000210.1 GCA_903953985.1 uncultured Burkholderiales bacterium | reverse complement strand
TGGTGGCAGCCCTGCAGCAGCACGGCATCCGGGTGCGCGGCGTATTGGGCGAACAAACTGTGCCGGTGCGCGCCACCACCGACCCCACGCAACTGGGCCTGGCTGACATGGCCTTGGTGCTGGTAGACGCGGCGGCCACGCCAGCTGCTGCAGCGATTGCCAAGGCCTGCCTCAAGCCAGACGGTTTTGCCCTGTCGCTGCAAAACGGCATTGGCAACCTTGAGGCCCTGGTTGACGCGCTGGGTCCGCAGCGGGTGATGGCGGGCATCACCTACAACAGCGGCACGGGGGAGGGGCCCGCACGCTCCTGGCACACGCACCTGGGCCTGACCACCATGGGTGAGGCTACGGGCTCGATGTCCCCAAGGCTGCAGGATATGGCTGACAGGTTTCGCGCCCAAGGTATGGCGGTGGAACTCACCGAGAAGGTGGAGGCGGCGATCTGGAGCAAGTTTGTGCACAACTGCGCCATCAACCCCATCAGCGCCCTGACCGGCTTGAGGCCAGCGCAGATCATGCAAACCCCACATGCGCAGGCGCTGATGGAGCACGTGATAGATGAAATTTTGCTGGTGGTTGATGCCCTGGGTATCGTGTTGCCCGAGCATGACGCCCGCAGCGAGATCCTGCAGCATTGCCGCGAGCGCATGAACCGGCCCTCGATGTTGCAGCACCTGCAGGGCGGCAAACCTACAGAGATTGGTGCCCTGAACGAGGCCCTTGTGGCGCGTGCCGCCGGCCTGGGTCTGGCCGTACCTTACAACTCGGCGGTGGTGCTTGCCGTTCGCGCGCTGGAGGCTGCGGCAGCTTTGCCGCCAGTGCCTGATGGCGTCTGAGCAAGGATTTATTGAGCATGTGGCCGACCAGGCCGGTCTGGGCCGGGACTTGTCTTGGGGCAAGATGTTTGGCGAGTAAGCGCTTGACTTGAACGGGCGGGTGTTGGCGCTGGTTTGCGGCAGCCAGCTGTTCATGAAGCCCACCCAAGGGGGTAGCATATGCGGGTGCGGTTGGATGCGCGCGGTTTGATTTCCAATTCGTCAAACGGGGCAAGGTTCTAAAAGACAATAACATCAAGGCATTCAGTCGACTTATCGCTGTCAGTTCATGAATTTTTAAAATGCAATCAATGGATCACAAATGACAAAAGCTTATTGGATTAGTGCGTATCGCAGCATCAGCGACAACGATGCTTTGGCTGCTTATGCCAAATTGGCAGGCCCAAGTTTGACGGCTGCAGGCGGTAAATTTTTAGCGCGTGGCATACCTGCTGCAGTCAAAGAAAATGGACAGCAGGAACGAACTGTACTTATTGAGTTTGAAAATATTGCGGCCGCGCTTGCAGCTTACAACAGCCCAGGATACCAAGAGGCTCTTGTTGCTTTAGGCAGCAATGCGGTGGTTCGAGATATTCGAATTATTGAAGGCGTGTAACTTTTATTGCTGTAAGCGCTTTGACTTGATGTGAGGTGTTCGGGCCGACGAACTGCACCTCACGGACGAGCTGCACCGCACGGCGCTCGAACTCATCGACCACCTGGCCGTGTCAGTGCCCGCCATATTTAACGCACTTCTCGCACAGATGGCCCTGGGCTTGGGCTGGCTGGCATTTCGCCAGAAGCAGCTTCCACGGTAGTGGTGCCAGATGCGGTGTTAGTTGTTTTTTCCGATGGGTTGGTTTGTGCTGGTTGGGTGGCGCTGCGTGACGACGCCCCCTCGCAGGATTTTGAGGTGCGCAGTCTGTCAGCCACTGTCGGTGCCTAGGTGCTGGGGCTGGATCTGTCGCAGCCCCTCAAACCCACCGACTTCGCCAGTATCCACCGCGCGCATCTGGAGCACCATGTACTGGTGTTCCGCGACAAGCGCATCACACTGCAGCAGCAGGTGGACTTCAGCCGAATCGTTGGCCTGCTGTTGGTCCATGTGCTCAAGAGCTTCCAGCTCGCGGGCTACCCCGAAATCATGGTCTTCTCCAATATCAATGAGAACGGTGTACCCATTGGCCTGGTTGATGCGGGCGTGTACTGGCATTCCGACCCAACGTGTTTTGGGCCAGCGCCGAGTTGGCCGCGATTGCGTCCAAGCTGGGCCACATCCCCACGGTGGCCGAGTACCACGAAGCCATGGGCATCGTAAACAAGGACAACGCAGCCATTTGCAAGTACCTGAACTTCAACCAGATCGATGAGTGCGTGGAAAATGCCAAGGGTGTGGCTGCTTGAGTGTTGACTCTCTGAGTCAAAGAAACGACCCCGGTAGCGATTCCGGGGCCGTTTTGCTGGGGAAATTAAGCGGGGTGTTGCGCGTGTTCACGTTCAGCACCTACAGCGCCGACATTCGGCGCCTCGTGTTGAAGCTTGATATAACGACTCAAGCCTTCAATGCGGCCTTGACTTGCTCGATGCGGTCTTGGCCCCAGAACATTTCTTCGCCTACAAAAAAGGTCGGGGCTCCAAACACGCCGCGCTCCACGGCCTTCATTGTGACGGCCTTGAGTTGGTCCTTGGTGGCCTGGTCATTCGCCATGGCCAGCAAGGCCGCCGCGTCAAATCCGGCGTCAGTCAACACCTGCCCCACAGTGACCGGGTCGTTCAAATTGCGTGAGTTCACCCAAATCGCTTGGAACACCGCATCCATGAAAGTCTGCATGCGAGGGTCGTTGTGCATTTGCAAAGCGGTCACCATTCGCATCAGCGTGGTCGTGATGATCGGGAAGTGGGGATTCGTGTTCAAGGGCACACCATAACCATCGGCATAGCGCTTGAAGTCCACAAAGACATACCGCCCCTTGGCGGGCACGGTCATGGGCGAGGAATTGCCCGTGGCCTGAAACACCCCACCCAGCAGCATGGGCAGCAAGTTGGCTGAGGCCCCGGTTTCGGTGCACATCTTGTGCAACTGGGTATGGGCCAAGTAGGAGGCCAAACTGCCAAAGTCAAAGTAAAAATCAAAATTTTTCATGTGTGTCTCCTTCGTTGTTAAAACTTTTCCATATAGGGACGTAAATCGAGTTCATGCGTCCAGGCGTCGCGTGGTTGCTGGTGGAGCATCCAGTAGGCATCGGCAATGTGGTCGGGGTTCAAAATGCCGCCCTCATCTTTGAGTGCGTAGCGCTGCGGAAATTGCGTGCGAATGAACTCCGTGTCGATCGCGCCGTCGATGATGGTGTGTGCCACATGAATGCCCATGGGGCCCAGTTCGCGGGCCATGCTTTGCGCCAGGGAACGCAAAGCCATCTTGCCACCCGAAAAGCCTGCAAAATGCGCACTGCCTCGCAGCGATGCGGACGCGCCCGTGAAGATGATCGTGCCTTTGTGGGCCTTGCCGCTTACGGCCAGGTCTTCTCGACTCACCATGCGCTTGGCCACTTCACGACCGGTGAGAAAGCCAGCCAAACAGGCCATCTCCCACATTTTGGTATAGCGCCGCGCGGTCTCGGTCAAGATGCTGTTGGGCGAGTTGGCACCGATGTTGAACACCATCACCTCGATCGGACCGATATTGGCTTCGATGTGCTCGACCAATGCGATCACGTCGTCTTCATTGCGCGCATCGGAGCCGAACCCATGGGCCACACCCCCGTCTTGTCGGATCTGAGCCAACAAGGGCTCTAATTTGTCCAGTGTGCGGCGGGTGGCGCAGACGGTGTAACCCTTGCGTGCAAAACGCCTGGCCACCGCACCCCCCGTGGCATCACCAGCACCAATGACCAGACAAACTTTGGACATGGGAACTCCTTATTCCACGCGAAACGTCAAGCCTGCATGGGCCTGCAAGCGGTCGATCAGTTTTTGTCCCATGCTGGAGGCTGGGGTCCAGATGCCGCCCGGAGTTTGGGTGGCGTCTTGGAGCAAACAGATGGCCGCTTCGCTGATCATTTTGGAGGTGCTGCCATAACCCGGGTCGCGATCGCCTTGCACGCTCACGCGGCAGGTCTGACCTGCAAGGTTGTGGCCGATGAACACAACATCGTAAGAGCCGGCATCGCGCTCCGCCCGCGAAGGGCCTTCACCGGGTTGCAGGACATCCGCACCGCTCATGCTTTTATCCGCAGCAATCGCCTCGGCCACAGCCTGGCCTTTGTCGCCCGGGCCGGTGATGACCATTTCGTCGTAAACAAAGTCCGCACCCCAAGCTTGATTGAGCAAAAAGTTGGAGCGGTGCACATTGCGGGTGTTGATGGTCGCCATCACAAAGGGGGCCACCCACACTTCCAGCACCTCATCGACCATCGGTTTGTGCGCGGTCGGCTGCTTGGGGCCGGTAAATCCAGGTGTCAAAGAGAAAGGATTTTTCAGCAAGTCCAGCACACCGGGCTGGCTGGCAGCAGCCGCCATGGTGGCCTTGAAGCTGGCCGCGGTGCCACCCGAAAAAGTGCCCTTCATCTTGCGCACACGGCCCCGCACACGCGAAGCGGGCGTGCCAAAACGCTGTTGCATCTCCCCCTGCAGCATCAGCACCCCCAGATCAAAGGGAATGGAATCAAAACCACACGAGAACACAATTCGCGCCCCGCTGGCTTGCGCTGCTGCATGGTGTGCGTCGATCATCTGGCGCATCCAGGCCGGCTCGCCGCACAGGTCCACATAATCCACACCGGCCTCGGCGCAGGCTTTGACCAGGCCGCTGCCGTACAACTGGTACGGCCCCACCGTGGTCAAGACCAAACGGGTGCGGGCCATCAAGGCCTGCAGGCTCGCCGGGTCTTCGCTGTCGATCACCACCAAAGGCGTGTCAGCGGGTGCGCCCACTTCGTCCCGCACGGCAGCCAGTTTGCTGGCACTGCGCCCGCCCATGGCCCAGCGCAGGCCAGTGGATTGCTTCAGCAAATATTCGATCACCAAGCGGCCGGTGAAACCGGTGGCGCCATGCACCACGATGTCAAATTCTTTCATTCATGCGCTTTCATTCTTGCATCAAGCAGGTCATGCCAACTCTGGTTCTTGTGACAACGCCAAAACAACAGCTGCGCTCTTGGCCTGAATCAAAAATTAATCCTATCACTTCAATGTGTGTGTGGCACCACCGACCAAGATGGCCGAGTCCCACGCAGCCACGGACATCGTTAACAATGACTGCCCTTCGCGGCCCTTCGCGGCAGTTTTGCATGAAGCGGTAAAACCTGCTCGGAATTAACAAGTCGATCAGCATATCCACTGGCGAGGCATTTTTTCTCAAAACAGGGCGGTTTTTTGTTAGTAGCATTACAAGGCTCGCCAGCGCAAGCACGGGAATTCCCTAGTCAACTATTGAATATGGCCGCTGCATTCCGAGGTCATTGCTGTAAAAATCATTTCAAAATTAAGGAAAATTCATGTCAATTGTTTTGCAAGACTTGCTTGCCAGCGGTGCAAATCCTGCGCCAGCGATTTCAGCGCCAGCGCGGATACCGTTAAATTTTGGCGCCTTACGTTCTCTGATCGCCACCACCATTGAGCAGCTCAATGCCTTGGGCATTGGCCGCAACGACCGGGTGGCGATCGTGCTGCCCAACGGTCCGGAGATGGCGACCTGTTTCATGGCCTGTGCCAGCAGCGTGACCAGTGCACCCTTGAATCCAGCTTATCGCGCCGATGAATTCGAGTTCTATTTGAACGACCTTCATGCCAAAGCGTTGATTGTGGAACAGTCCAGCACCTCACCGGCCATTGCCGTTGCTGAAAAGCTGGGCGTGCGCATCATTGAATTGGTCGCCGACCCAGAGCAGCCTGCAGGCCACTTCACCCTGACCCCGCGCGACGGCAAGCTGACAGGACCTGCCGCAGCCCACGGCGGTTACGCTTTGGCCGGGGATGTGTCCATGGTGCTCCATACCTCGGGAACCACGTCGCGGCCCAAGATCGTGCCGCTCACGCAAGGCAATTTGGTGGCGTCCGCCACCAACATCCGCAACAGTCTGCAGTTTGTGCCTGAGGATTGCGGCCTCAACGTCATGCCGCTGTTTCACATTCACGGCCTGATTGCCGGCGTGCTGGCGCCCCTGGCTGCAGGTTCGCAAGTCTTTTGCACTCCAGGTTTTAATGCCCTGAAGTTTTTCGCCTGGATGGACGAGGCCCGGCCGACCTGGTACACCGCCGTGCCCACCATGCACCAAGCGATTGTGAGCCGGGGCAAAGGCAATGCCGATGTCATCGCACGCAACCCGTTGCGCTTTTTGCGTTCGTCCTCGTCTTCCATGCCGCCGCAGGTGATTCAGGAGCTTGAAGCGCTGTTCCATGCCCCGCTAATTGAAGCCTACGGCATGACCGAGGCGACGCACCAGATGGCCTGCAACCCGCTGCCACCGGGTGTGCGCAAACCGGGCATGGTAGGCATTGCCGCTGGTCCCGAGATCGGCATCATGGACACCGAGGGCGGCCTGTTGCCACGGGGCTCCACTGGCGAAATCGTGATCCGTGGCGCCAACGTGACGGCCGGTTACGAGAACAACCCCAAAGCCAATGAAGAGGGCTTTACACAGGGGTGGTTCCGCACCGGCGACCAAGGCGTGATGGACGCAGACGGGTACATCAGCATCACTGGGCGTCTGAAGGAAATCATCAATCGCGGTGGCGAAAAAGTCAGCCCTCGAGAGGTGGACGAGATTTTGATGGACCACGCTGCCGTGGCCCAAGTGGTCTGTTTTGGCATGCCGCACCCCAAATTGGGTGAAGAAGTCGCAGCGGTTGTGGTACTGCGCGAGGGTCAGAGCGCCACCGAACGTGAGCTGCAGGCCTTTGTCAGTTCACGGGCCGCTGACTACAAAGTGCCCAAGAAAATTTTGTTCATGGACGAAATTCCCAAGGGCGCCACCGGCAAGCTTCAGCGCATCGGGCTGGCGGCCAAGCTGGGGCTCGGCGGCTGAAGGGCTTGGCCCCCGCGGCATCGAATTTTCAATAACCAGGAGACTTGGCTATGCAGTTGCAAAAATGGATCGGCACGGTGCAGCGTACTTTTGTCTTGGCTGCAGCGGCCCTTGGCTGCGCAGCCCATGCCTGGGAGCCCACCAAGCCCGTTGAATTTGTCGTGCCGGCTGGCACCGGTGGCGGAGCGGACCAGATGGCCAGGTTTATCCAGGGCGTGGTCGCCAAGAACAAGCTCAGTCCGCAGCCGATCATTGTGGTGAACAAAGCAGGCGGTGCGGGTGCCGAGGGCTTCCTCGACGTCAAGGCTGACAAGGGGAACGCACACAAGATTGTTATCACGCTGTCCAACCTGTTCACCACCCCTTTGGCGACTGGCGTGCCGTTCAACTGGCGCGACCTCACCCCGGTGTCCATGTTGGCGCTGGACCAATTTGTCCTGTGGGTGAATGCAGACGCACCCTACAAGACCACCAAGGACTACCTTGCAGCCGTCAAGGCCCAGCCTGACAAGACCTTCAAAATGGGCGGTACCGGCTCCAAGCAAGAAGATCAAATCATCACCGTATTGCTGGAAAAGACGCTGGGCAAGAAGCTCATCTACATCCCGCTCAAGGGGGGTGGCGATGTGGCGGTGCAACTGGTCGGCAAACACATCGATTCCACGGTGAATAACCCCATTGAGGCCGAATCCCACTGGCGCTCTGGCGCACTGCGCCCGCTGTGTGTGTTTGACAAAGAACGCCTGCCCTACAAAGCCAAAATCACGGCCACACAGTCCTGGAGTGATGTGCCTCCATGCGGGGCAGCTGGCTTGCCCGTGGAGTACCTGATGCTGCGCGGTATTTTCATGCCACCCGGCGTATCCGCCGCCCAGACCAAGTACTACGTGGACCTGTTTAATAAAGTGCGCGCCCTGCCGGAGTGGCAAGAATTCATGCAAAAAGGGGCCTTCAAGCAGACCGCGATGACAGGCAACGATTACTTCGAATGGCTGGGTCGCAACGAGCAGCTGCACCGAGAGCTGATGAATGAAGCTGGCTTTATTGCCTAGTAAGGCCTGCAATGAATGAAAACGCCACCAAACCGGACGCAGAATCCG
>CAJBLW010000209.1 GCA_903953985.1 uncultured Burkholderiales bacterium | reverse complement strand
GGACCGGAATCCCGCGTTCAACCATGCGCGCTTTGGCCTGCGCCACGGTGAACTCGCCGTAGTGAAAAATGCTGGCCGCCAGCACCGCGTCGGCACCGCCCTGCTGCACGCCATCGGCCAGGTGGTCAAGCGTGCCGACGCCGCCCGAGGCGATCACCGGGACGCTGACCGCGTCGCTCACGGCGCGGATCAGTTGCAGGTCAAAGCCCCTATTGGTGCCGTCGCGGTCCATGCTGGTGAGCAGGATTTCGCCCGCGCCGTATTCGGCCATTTGGGTGGCCCAGGCCACCGCGTCCAGGCCCACGTTTTTGCGGCCACCGTGGCTGTACACGTCCCAGCCTGGGCCCATGGGCAGACCGTGGGTGCCGATGCGCTGCTCGTCTTCGGCGCTGCGGCGCTTGGCGTCGATGGCGACCACGATGCACTGCGCGCCGTATTTGGCAGACGCTTCGCAGATGACTTGCGGGTTGGCAATGGCAGCCGAGTTGAAACTGGTTTTGTCAGCCCCGGCGTTGAGCAATCGGCGCACGTCTTCCACCGTGCGCACACCGCCGCCCACTGTGAGCGGAATGAAGACCTGGCTGGCCACGGCTTCGATGATGTGCAGGATCACGTCGCGCCCGTCGCTGGTGGCGGTGATGTCCAAAAACGTGAGTTCGTCAGCGCCCTGCTCGTTGTAGCGGGCCGCGATTTCGACCGGGTCACCGGCATCGCGCAGTTCAACAAAGTTGACGCCCTTGACCACGCGACCGCCGGTCACGTCGAGGCAAGGGATGATGCGTTTGGCGAGCATGGAGACTTCTCTTGTTGAATGGGTTCAGGGTTTTAGGGTTTCAGCACTTGCAAGCGCTGCCAACCCGCCCAGCGCCCGCCCGCAGGCAAGGTGATGGGCTCGAAGACCTGCGCGGCTTCGACGCACAGCATGTGCCGCCAGCCGTCTTCGGGTATGTCGGCCAGGCGCTTGCACAGGTCTTGGGCGGGGTTCCAGACCACGGTGTTGGCCCAGCTGGGGCTTTGGCTGATGTGCAATGTATCGTTCAGCGTCATGGGCTGCGGCCCGGCTTCATACACGCGGTCAAACTCGGCGACAAAACGGATCGTGTCGGCAGCGGGCGCATGGGTGTCGGTCAGTGAATCCCACTCGGGCTGACCGCCCAGGCCCTGCAGCGTGGCCTGCGTCACGTCGGGTACGTCCAAATAGGTGTGCAGTGCGCCAGAGAACGCCAGCGCTTGGGTGTCTGTGTTGTGCACGTCCAGCGTCAGCTGCACAGCACCCGGGCTCAGGTCGATGTGCAGCGCCAAGGCAAAGGCTTGGGGCCACCAGGCGCGGGTCTGAAAGTTGTCCTTCAGGCGCAGCGTGAGGCGGGCATGCTCGGCACCCAGTTCGGGCGCATCGGCCAACCAAGCCACATTGCGGGCAAAGCCGTGTTTGGGCAGGCGCTCGGCCATGGGGCCGCGTTGGTTGAACTGCGGAAAGCACACGGGTACACCGCCTCGGATGGCGGCCTGACCGTCCATCACGCTTTGGGGGCTGAGGTAAAGGCGCTCTTTCCCGCCCGACACCCAAGACAGCACATGCGCGCCGTGCAGCGCCACCCGCAAGCGGTCGCCTTGCGGCAGCGCCAACTCGCAAGCGGGCAGGCCCGCGAACGCGGTGTCGCGACAAGTGGCCTGAGCGCTCATGTGCAATAGCGGGGGAAAGGATCAGCCGTTGAGTTCGTCGGCGCGTTGCTGCGCCAGCGCGAAGTCCAGGTCGCCCGAATACACGGCGCGGCCGCAGATCACACCTTCCACGCCTTCGTCTTCCACGGCGCACAGCTGCTCGATGTCGGCCATGTTGGACAGGCCGCCCGAGGCGATCACGGGGATGGTGAGGGCTTGGGCCAGCTTGACGGTGGCATCAATGTTGATGCCGCTGAGCATGCCGTCGCGACCGATGTCGGTGTAGATGATGGACTCAACGCCCCAGTCTTCGAACTTCTTGGCCAGATCCACCACTTCGTGGCCGGTGAGCTTGCTCCAGCCGTCGGTGGCCACTTTGCCGTCCTTGGCGTCCAGGCCCACGATGATGTGGCCACCAAAAGCGGTGCAGGCGTCTTTCAAAAAGCCGGGGTTCTTGACGGCTGCGGTACCGATGATGACGTAGCGCAGACCGCTGTCGATGTATTTTTCAATCGTGTCCAGATCGCGGATGCCGCCGCCCAACTGCACCGGGATGTCGTCGCCCACGGCCTTGAGGAT
>CAJBLW010000208.1 GCA_903953985.1 uncultured Burkholderiales bacterium | reverse complement strand
GACAACTACGCGGCTTTCCAATCTGCCGGTGCCGAGGGCTACATCGTGACCACCGACACCCACTTCTCGCACAAAGTGTGGCACGAGACATCGCCTGCCGTGGGCAAGGCCAAGTTCCCATTGGTCGGCGACCCTACGCACACCCTGACACGCGCTTTTGGCGTGCACATTGAAGAAGAAGGCCTGGCATTGCGCGGCACCTTCATCATCAACCCCGAAGGCATGATCAAGACCGCCGAAGTGCACTCCAACGAAATCGCTCGCGACGTGTCCGAGACCCTGCGCAAGCTGAAAGCCGCTCAGTACACCGCCGCCAACCCCGGCCAAGTGTGCCCCGCCAAGTGGAAAGAAGGCGCCAAGACTTTGGCCCCTTCCATCGACCTGGTCGGCAAGATCTAAATCTCGGCTGCCCTGCTGGTCAGGGCGCTGAGTTCAGCGCATGCGGGCCACAAGCCTGCGTGCCTTGCGCTCAACGCACTCCCCCACAAGTCCCCCCAATTCCCCCTGTTCCCTGGTCTGCGCCACAAGCGCGGATCCAAGTTCACTGCCCCCTGAAAACCGGAGATCACCATGCTCGACGACACCCTCAAAGCCCAACTTCAGCAATACCTGGCCTTGCTGCGCCAGCCGATTCGCTTGATTGCTTCGCTGGACGACAGCGAGACCGGCACCGACATGAAGAGCCTGCTGGAAACCATCGTGGGCCTGTCGGACAAGGTCACCTTGGACTCTTCTGGCAACGACGCCCGAAAGCCGTCTTTTGTGGTGGCCCGCGAAGGCCAGACGAGTGGGGTGCGGTTTGCAGGCTTGCCACTCGGCCACGAGTTCACCTCGCTGGTCTTGGCCCTGCTCTGGACCGGTGGTCACCCCCCCAAGGTCGAGGCCGATGTCATCGACAGCATCAAGGCCCTTGAAGGCAACTTCAATTTCGAGGTCTACATGTCGTTGAGTTGCCACAACTGCCCCGATGTGGTGCAGGCCCTGTCGCTGATGGCCATCGTCAACCCGCAGGTTAAAACCGTGGTGATCGAAGGCGGTGCCTTCCAGAAAGAGGTGGAAGAGCGCCAGATCATGGCGGTGCCCATGGTCTTTTTGAACGGTCAGGTCTTCGGCTCAGGCCGCATGTCCGTGGAAGAAATTGTCGCCAAGCTCGACACCAAAGCCGGTGAACGCGACGCTGCCAAGCTCGACGCCAAGGACCCCTATGAGGTGTTGATCATCGGCGGTGGCCCTGCGGGTGCAGCCGCTGCCGTGTACGCCGCTCGCAAAGGCATCCGCGTGGGTGTGGCGGCTGAGCGTTTTGGTGGCCAGACCAACGACACCATGGCCATTGAAAACTACATCTCGGTGCTGGAGACCGATGGCCCCAAGTTCGCCGCTGCGCTCGAAGCGCAGGTGCGTCAGTACGGCGTGGACATCATGAACTTGCAGCGTGCCGCCCAAATCATCCCGGCCACCGAAGCCGGTGGCCTGGTGCAGGTCAAGATGGACAACGGCGGCACGCTGCAGGCACGCACCGTGATCTTGTCCACCGGCGCGCGCTGGCGCAATGTCAACGTGCCCGGCGAAGCCGAATACAAAAACAAAGGCGTGGCCTATTGCCCGCATTGCGATGGCCCGTTGTTCAAGGGCAAGCGCACCGCCGTGATCGGTGGCGGCAACTCCGGCATCGAAGCGGCCATTGACTTGGCGGGCATCGTCAAGCACGTCACGGTGATCGAATTTGCCGACCAGCTCAAGGCCGATGCGGTGCTGGTGGCCAAGCTCAAGAGCTTGCCCAACGTTACGGTGCACACCCACGCGCAGACCACCGAAATCACGGGCGATGGCGGCAAGGTCAACGGCATCCGCTACAAAGACCGCACCACAGGCGATGACCATTGGGTCGAGTTGGAAGGTGTGTTTGTGCAAATCGGCTTGGTGCCCAACACTGAGTTCCTCAAAGGCACGGTTGAGCTGAGTAAATTCGGCGAAATCGTGGTGGACGCCAAAGGCCACACCAACGTGCCCGGCGTGTTCGCTGCGGGCGATTGCACCACCGTGCCTTTTAAGCAGATCGTGATCGCTGCGGGTGAGGGCGCCAAAGCCGCACTGAGTGCTTTTGACCACCTGATTCGTATCCCGGCAGCCTCAGTGGTCACCCCAGTCGCACAGACCTCAGCCGAGGCCGAACTGGCTTAAGCTGCCGTTTTTTCTTGTAACGCAGGAGTTTGGCCATGCCGTGTTTTCTGATTGATCCCACCCAAAAGACCATCACCGCTGTGGAGGGCGACTGTGATCTGGCTGGTGTGCGTGCGTTGATTGGCTTTGCGACAGTCGACAGCGACGAGATAGACCTCAACGGCGACCGGCTGTACTTTGACGAAAAATGCTTCATCCGCCAAACACCTGGTGTGGGGCGTTTTCAGCTGGACAGTCTGGCGCCGGTGGCGGGCATGGGCGTGGTGGTGGGCCATGGTGCCCAGGGCGCCTTGCAGACGCCGCAAGTCAGCCTTAAGGCCTTGATCGCGCGCGTCAAATTCCTGTGATGTTTGACGTCATTTGAAACCCACCCGGTCCAGCATTTGCTGCACCTTGATCTGATTCATGCCCACGGCGCTGATCGGAAGCAACTCGCTTTTGAAGCTGCCGCCGGTCATGGCTTTGAGGGCGGGGTTGTCAAAGCTCACGCCTTTGGCCGCTGGCCACTCGTTGTTGCCATTGGCAAAGTGATTTTGGGCCGATGGGCTGGCCAGGTATTCCAGGAATTTGATGGCGTTGTCGGTGTTTTTGGCATGGCGTGCCACAGCGCCGCCGGCCACATTCATGTGCGTGCCCCAGCTCGATTGGTTGGGGAAGACCACACCGACTTTTTCGGCCACGGATTTGTCTGCAGGGCTGGACGACCGCATCATGCGGGCCAAGTAATAGGTGTTGGTGATGGCCACGCCGCATTCGCCCGAAGCCACGCCCTTGATTTGGTCCGTGTCACCGCCTTTGGGGCTGCGGGCCATGTTGTCCACCAGACCTTTGAGCCAGACCTCAGTTTTGGCGGGTCCCAGGTGCTCGGTCATGGCGCCAAACAGGCTCAAGTTGTAAGGGTGCGAGCCACTGCGTATGCACAAACTGCCCTTGAGCTTGGCATCGGCCAGTTTCTCGAAGCCGTCCACATCCGTTTTGTTGAACTTGAGCTTGTCGTACACGACCACGCGCGCCCGAGTTGACAGGCCAAACCAAGCCGTGCCGCCATTGTCAGACGGTTTGGCACGCAAGTTGGCGGGAATGGCTTCGTCGAGTTTGGCAGACTTGATGGGCAAGAAAAGGCCATCGACCTCGGCACGCCACAGGCGGGCGGCGTCCACCAGCAGAATCACGTCGGCCGGGGAGGCTGCGCCTTCGGCTTTGAGTCGGGCGAGAATACCGGCATCGTCGGCGTCTACGCGATTGATCTTGATGCCCGTCGCTTTGGTGAAGTCGCTGTACATGACTTCATCGGTGGGGTAATGCCGTGCAGAGTAAATGTTCAGCACTTTGTCTTGCGCCAGGGCCGATGTGGCGCTCAGGAGGCAGACAATGCTCAACAGTGATGGGGACGGTGTCATAGGTTCTCTTGGACTGCTCAGGTGAATGGCCAAAGTTTAAGCCAAATGCGAATCGTTATCAATAAGATTTGAGGAATACATGCAAACAGTGCAAGGGATAAGCCATGGCATGCGGGTCGAAACCGCAGGGCAAGCCAGGTCGGGTGGTGGGCTCAGGCGAGCGGGGCAGTGGCTCAGTTTGGTGTTGACACTGGTGTTTTTGACGGCCTGCGGCAGCTTGCAGTCCACAAAGCCCCAAGAACCGGGCGCACCGCCCGTGGCCGAGCGGCGCGAGGTCAGGTTGGGGCTGGCGCTGGGTGGCGGCGCGGCGCGTGGGTTTGCCCATGTGGGCGTGATTCAGGTGCTGGAGGAAGCTGGGCTCAGGCCCAGCCATGTGGTGGGTACTTCGGCGGGGAGTTTGGTGGCAGCCTTGTACGCCAGCGGCAAAACGCCGGCCGAGCTGGTGCGGGTGGCTGAGTCCTTGCAGGAAGCTGAAATCACCGACTGGATGCTGCCGATTTTGAACCGGGGTGCTTTGCGTGGCGAGGCCTTGGCCAAGTACGTCAACACCCAGGTGGGCGGCAAAACCATGGAACAGATGCAAATACCGCTGGGCATCGTGGCCACCGATCTGGGTAACGGGCAGGCCATTACCTTCCGGCGGGGCAACACGGGGGCGGCGGTGAGAGCGTCGAGTGCGGTGCCTGCGGTGTTTCAACCGGTGCGGCTGGGCGATCGTGAATACGTGGACGGGGGCCTGGTCTCACCTGTGCCGGTGCGCCAGACGCGTGAGATGGGGGCCAACTTTGTGATTGCGGTGGACATTTCCAGCGACCCGGAGGGCAACCCCTATGGCGACACCTTCCAGATTTTGATGCAGACCTTTGCCATCATGGGCAAAAGCATCAACACTCTGGCGCTCAAAGAGGCGGATCTGGTGATTCGGCCCGCTTTGAACGGCATCAAAAGCGCCGATTTCAGCGCCCGTTTGCGATCGATTGAAGCCGGGCGGGTGGCGATGCGGGCGGCTTTGCCCGCCTTGAAAGCGCGTTTGGCCCAGTTTGAAGAGGGGCGATGATCGGAATGGGGTCCCCGATGAAGTCATGGGACACCGGGTCAAACGATGCGAGATGACGTGGCATCGCCAAAAAAAAAGGGCTGATCTTGCGATCAGCCCGTTAACGGATCCCTGTTTTCCAGATGAAATTCAAAGAGACCCGAGGAGACAACTGGCAAAAACAAGCGGCAGATGGTTGAAAAACCTGCCGGTTTCAAAATTATTTTTTCTTGGCAGCTTTTGGGGCAGCAGTCTGCGCCACGGCAGTCAGGTTGGACTCGGCCAGTTCGGTGGCTTGCTTGACGGCTTTTTGGACCGATTCGAAAGCGGCGTTGGCTGCAGTCACGGCACCCTTCATCATGGCCACCGCTTGTTCGGAACCGGCTGGGGCGTTTTGGGTGGCGCTGTCCACCAAAGTAACGAACTGCTTTTGTGCAGCGGCACTTTGGGCTTCGAAAGCCTTGGTGAACTCGCTGCCCGTGCCCGATGCGATGTCGTACAGGTGGCGGCTGTAAGCGGCGGTTCTTTCAGCCAAAGGCTGGAACAGGTTGGCTTGCATGGCCATCAGCTCTTGGGCGTCTTTCACGCTCAGGGCGGCTTGGGTGTTGTTGGCGGACTCGTCCAAAGCGGCTTTGGCGGCGCTCAGGTTCAGTTCAACCATTTTTTCAACGCCTTCGAAGGCTTTGGCGGTCAGGCCAAACAAGGTTTCCACGGTGGCTTTGTGCGAGGCGGCGATTTGTTCGGGTGTCATCATGAGGGGCTCCAGATAAAAGTTTGGTTTCAAGAAGACTGCGCCGTAACTGGCCGGGGCCGTACAACTTTGTTGCAGTGCAGCATGGTTTGAAGTATAGGGTTTTCACGGGGTGATGCAAGGGCATGTGCCCACTCGCGGCTCAGTTTAGAGAGGGTTTTCTAGAATCAGGGCCCCACCAGAGCATCCCATGCACGCTTATTACGCCGACCACTTTGTTTTGCCCTTGCCCGAAGGCCACCGCTTTCCCATGCGCAAATACAGCCGACTGCGCGACCGCCTGACGCAAGAGCTGCCCGCCGTGGTCATGCGCGAGGCCCCAGCCGCCAGCGAAGGTGAGCTGGCGCTGGTGCACACCCCGGCTTACATCCAGGGTGTGGCCACAGGTGGCTTGGATGCGGCTTTGCAGCGGGAGATCGGTTTCCCGTGGAGTTTGGCCATGGCCGAGCGGGCGCGCCGTTCGGTGGGGGCCACGGTGGCCGCCGCCCGTGATGCCTTGTCACACGGGGTGGCGGGCAACTTGGCGGGGGGCACGCACCACGCCTATGCGCACAAGGGCGGTGGCTTTTGTGTGTTCAACGACATAGCGGTGACGGCCCGCCTGATGCAGGCCGAGGCCTGGCGGCACCAGCGTCAGTCATTGAAAGTCGCGGTGATCGACCTGGATGTGCACCAGGGAAACGGCACGGCTCATATATTTGCAAACGACCCCAGCGTGTTCACGTTGTCACTGCACGGCGAAAAGAACTTTCCTTTTCGCAAGGAGCCGAGCGATCTCGACGTGGGCCTGCCGGATGGCTGCACCGACGAACCCTACTTGGCCGCTTTGCACCAGGCCTTGCAAACGCTGCAAGACCGGTTCGATCCGCAGTTGGTCATTTACCTGGCTGGGGCCGATCCGCACGAGGGTGACCGCTTGGGCCGCCTCAAATTGACGATGGACGGCATGCAGGCGCGCGACCGGGTGGTGATGGACTGGGCTTGGCAGCGCAGGCTGCCGGTGGTGCTGTGCATGGGGGGTGGCTATGGTCACGACATCGAGACCACGGTGCAGGTGCAAATGCAGACTTGGGCTGTGGCTTTGGGCTACTGGCAACGCTGGCACAATCTCGGGCCATGAATACCCCCGTTTCGCCCACATCCAAACCCCAGGCTGAAGCCCGCAGCAGCTACAAGGCGTTTCGCCCCATCAGCACCCGCTGGATGGACAACGACGTCTACGGCCATGTGAACAACGTGGTCTATTACAGCTGGTTCGACACGGCCGTGAATGCCACCCTGATTGAGCAGGGCGTTCTGGACATTCACGCGGGCACCACCATTGGTCTGGTGGTGGAAACCCAGTGTTTTTACTTCGCGCCCCTGGCTTTTCCGCAAACCATTGACGCTGGCATTCGCGTGGCCAAGCTGGGCACCTCCAGCGTGCGCTACGAGGTGGGACTGTTCGCACAGGGCGAAGACCTGAGCGCTGCACGGGGCCACTTTGTGCATGTGTATGTGGACCGCGAAACCCGCCGCCCTGTGCCCCTGCCGCCCGCACTCAAAACATTTTTGGAGACTTTGACATGAAGAACATCGGACCCCAAGTCAGCACCCGGGTGAACGACCCGGCCAGTGTGGACGCCGCCATCCTGAGCCGCTTTTCGGCGCGCGCTTATTTGACCAAAGAAGTAGACCGCAGCGTGTTGCAAGAGGTGCTGAGCATTGCCGCCCGTGCGCCCAGCGGCACCAACACCCAGCCCTGGAATGTCTACGTGCTGCAAGGCGCCAAGCGCGACGAGCTGGTGGCCAAGACCTGCGCCGCGCATGAGGCCATCAGCGCCAACCCGGCGCTCGCCGCTGACTACGCCGAGTCGTATGACTACTACCCCGAAAAATGGGTCAGTCCTTACATCGACCGCCGCCGCGAATGCGGTTTTGGCTTGTACGGCGTGCTGGGCATCGGCAAGGGCGACAAGGCCTTGATGCATGCACAACACCAGAAAAATTTCCGATTTTTTGACGCGCCCGTGGGCCTGATCTTCACCATTGACAAGGTCATGGGTCGGGGCAGTTTGCTCGACTACGGCATGTTCTTGCAAAGCCTCATGGTGGCGGCACGTTCGCGTGGCCTGCACACCTGCCCGCAAGCGGCCTGGAACGGCTTTTCCAAAATCATCTTGCCGTTGGTGGGCGCAGGTGAGAACGAGATGGTGGTCTGCGGCATGTCGCTGGGCTATGCCGATGAGACGGCGCTGGTCAACACCTTCCAGACCACACGGGTGCCTTCGCAAGACTTCACGCATTGGGTCGATTGAGTCGTTTCCTTTGATGACTGTTGCTGGTGCCCGAGCAAAACAACAGCTTGGCCCAGCATGCGCAGCGGGTGCTGGTGCTGACCTGCGGGTGCATAGACTCGGCGGCTTGAACATCGCTTGACCGGGTTGGGCATCCCTTACACTGCCCCACAACAACGAGTGGCCCTAGCCACCAGAGACAACACACCATGATCATCACCAGTCTGCTCGACACCGACCTGTACAAATTCACCATGATGCAGGTCGTGCTGCACCAGTTTCCGGGAGCGCAGGTCGAATACAAATTCAAGTGCCGCAACCCCGGCCTGCCCTTGGCGCCATATGTCGAAGAGATTCGCCAAGAGATCCGGTCTTTGTGCAGCCTGAGCTTTAAGGAAACCGAACTGCAGTATCTGCGCTCTTTGCGTTTCATCAAGAGCGATTTCGTGGATTTTTTAGGACTTTTCAAGCTCAACGAAAAATGCATCCAGGTTATTGCGCTGCCCACCGGTGAGATCGACATCACCATCCAAGGGCCATGGCTGCACACGATTCTTTTTGAAAT
>CAJBLW010000207.1 GCA_903953985.1 uncultured Burkholderiales bacterium | reverse complement strand
GCAGCAAAGTGTGGCCATCCCCCTCTGCCTTGGCGACCTCTGCGACACCGATGTTGCCAGCTGCGCCCGATTTGTTGTCCACCACCACAGGCTGCCCCAGTGATTTGGAGAGTTTTTCACCAAAGAGTCTGGCCACGAAATTTGTGGCGCCTCCTGCTGGGTAAGGTACAACGAGGCGGATGGTTTTATTCGGGTAAGTTTGCGCATGCACTGTCAGGCAAAGCAAAGTCGCGAACAGTCCCAAAGCGAGGGGCTTGATCAGTTGTTTTATAGGGTCTCCTGGTGTGTTGAAAGATTTAAACGGTCATGTCATGACGCAAGGTCTTCGGCGCTTTTCTCGTCTGAAAGGGCCTTTCTGAACTGCATCAACGCGGCATCGAAATGCAAAGGCAGCATGGGTTGTTGTGCAGGTGTTTGCATGTTCAGATACTGTGCGGTAATCATGTTCCGGTCTTCTTCAAAGGCCTGGACCAATGAGTTGAAGATGCTTTGTGTGACCGTTTCATCGCCCAGGTCGCTTTGGTGGGACTGCTGAAAGAAGTAGTGGGTACTGTTTTCGGTTTCAGGTGTCAGTGTCTGGCAGCTGTGCAGTTGGACAGCTTGACGCATGTCGTCAGGTGCGGTGCCTACGGGCTTGCCACCCGAGTTCATCAGCAAGGTTGCAGGCAATAAAAATTCGTAGTCGAACCAACGGTCAAGATGGGTTGTAAAGGTCCTGAATCGTTGATAAAAAGGCGGTGATGGCACGTCAGGAATGTGCCGAATGACTCGGATGCCACGCTGCCCCGGTTGGGTGACCTTCTCAATGGTCGGCCTGGCTTGGGCAATGGCCGTTGAGCCGCCTAGAGTTTTTTCATGCACATAACTCAGATGAGAAAAATCCAGCAGGTTGTCACAGATAAGAAGGTAAGGGGTGTCGTAGTGCAGATAACCAGGGATGTTTTTCCAAGCCGGGTCACTGCATGAAAAATTGTCTGGCAAAAAGGCTTCATCGGCTTTGGTCGGGTCACCCATCCAGACAAACACCCAGTTATTTTTAGACACCACGGGGTAAGCGCGCACACAGGCTTTTGGGGGCACCTTGTCCGCTCCCGGAATTTCGGTGCAAAGCCCTTGGGCGTTGAACTTGAGGCCGTGATAACCGCAGCGGATACTGTCACCTTCGCGGCGACCGGCTGAAAGTGGTGCGTGTCGATGGCAGCATCTGTTTTCAAGGGCGACCAAATTGCCGTCTTGCTTGCGATACACCACGACGGGCTCATTAAGAACCTTTCGCTGGAATAACTCTGTTGATTCAGCCGATGGTATTTCATGCTCCCATGCAATCACATACCAGCAATTTTTAATCCACATGCATGAACCTTGTTGTTGCCGTTTGACCCACGTCAACAATCAATTTACAAGCAAGAGAACAAGCTGTCTGTCCCCTTCGAAAGGGACAACCCCAGACTCTTAGTTGGCTGTGCGAAGCTGTTCAGTTGACCGCGAGCCAGCGAACCAAACGCAAACGGTCGCTGGGACCCCCTTGCGCTTGCAGTTTGGCATAGGCACGCTTGCGCAGTGTCATCACAGTCGAAGGTGCAACGTCCAGGTCGACAGCAATGCCATCCACACTCATGCCTGAAGCAATGCGTGCGCACACGGCCCTTTCCCGGGCCGACAGACCTGGCGCACGGGCATGCAGAGCATTCTCCAATTGCTCCGCCGTTGTAGCACCACTAAAAATCTTGAGGCCAGCAAGGCGCGACCTGAAAACCTGTGCGATCAGTGCACCCAGGGGAAGCAGTGTCTCAAGTTCACCCGGGGTGAAGTGACCCTGCTTGGCAGAGCGGTAAAGGTTCACAGCCATTCGATGTTCAGGGGAGGGAGAAAACAGAAAAGACAAGCGGTCTGGTAAATTTTCACGTTCGTAAATGTCACGTTTCCAAGCGTTGTCTGGAATATCTTCACGCATCACATGCAAGGCAGCAACCCCATCGCACTTTTTGTCATGGGTATGCATTTGGTCCAGCAGGTGCGTGACCGGATCCTGTTTAAAGTACAAGTTGCGGTACCGTTCAAAACACTCTCGTGTGACATCACGGTTCGGCTGGCTTTCTTTGGTCGCGTAGGCAAACTGAATCGGTTTTTGACCCGAAGAGGGATGCTCAACCAGGGAGATGTAATCAACGTCGCTGATCTGGTTGATGGCTTGAAGTATGGGCTGGCTGATGGTCAGAACGCTCACATTCAGCAGGTTCGACAAAACCGATACGGGCATCTTGGCTGTACCCGTTGTCTTGGAAAAGTCCCAAAATTCTTGCATGGGTCATTTATACGCCAGCCCATGACCCTTGTCATCAGGACTTGCGATCGTGGGGACTTGATGTCTGCTTAAAGCATCCGTCTCAATGCTGCCTGCAGATGCTCTGATGGCAAACGCTTGAAGCCCGAATGGGCAAAGCGCTGCAAGCGCCCCTGAATGAACGCCACCAGCAAGGATGCGGTCACCTGGGCATCGGCCGTTGGTGTGGCGGAATCGGTGCCTTTGAAAGACTGACGCAGTTGCGCTTCGATCTTGTCAAACAGCAAGTTGATGCGCTCTTGCAAGCGCTCGTGCTCCAGTACCAGCGCATCGCCGTTCATGACACGGCACATGCCGGGGTTTTTTTCGGCAAATTGCAGCAGCAGCGCCACGATGCGACTGGCTTGTTGAAGGCCGGCGGGCTCACGGTCGGTCACTTGACGGATCAGGCCCATGACGGACTGGTCCACGAAGTCGATCAGGCCTTCGAACATTTGAGCCTTGCTGGCGAAGTGCCGGTACAAGGCTGCTTCGCTCACGCCAATTTTGTTAGCCAGGCCTGCAGTGGTGACGCGTTCAGCGCCAGGCTGCTCGAGCATGGCAACCAAGGTTTGCAATATCTGCAATCGGCGTTCACCGGGGCGTGGCCGCTTGCGTGCCGGCGTCGCTTCCTCGTCGTGCTCGTGCTCTGAGGATGGATCTGAAACTGCCATGTCTTCCCTTAATTGTGACGCCGCGCTTGCTGTCGGTCTGGTTTTATCGGCTGCGGATCATGGTGCCAAAAGCCTGCTCGGACAACACCTCGAGCAGCATGGCATGGGGCACGCGGCCGTCGATGATGTGTACGCCCTTGACGCCGCCCCTGGCCGCATCGAGCGCAGAACTGATCTTGGGCAGCATGCCGCCGGAGAGCGTGCCGTCGGCGACCATGTCGTCGATCTGCTTCGGCGTGATGCCGGTGATCAGCTTGCCGGCCTGGTCCAGCACGCCCGGCGTGTTGGTCAGCAGCACCAGTTTTTCGGCTTTCAGTACCTCGGCGATCTTGCCGGCGACGACATCGGCATTGATGTTGTAGGT
>CAJBLW010000206.1 GCA_903953985.1 uncultured Burkholderiales bacterium | reverse complement strand
GCCAGCGCTGCCTCAATGTCCTTGGCGATCTTTTCCGGCGAGTCCTGCGGCGCATAGCGCTTGATCACGCGACCGTCGCGCCCCACCAAAAACTTGGTGAAATTCCACTTGATACCCTTGCTGCCCAGAATGCCGGGGGCTTCTGCCGTGAGCCATTGGTACAGGGGGTGGGCATCAGAGCCGTTGACCTTGACCTTGCTCATCATCTGAAAGCTGACGCCGAAGTTCTTTTGGCAGAAGTTGGCGATTTGTGCGTCGTCGCCCGGGTCCTGGCTGGCGAATTGGTTGCACGGAAATCCCAGCACGGCCAGGCCTTGAGCGCCGTAGGTTTTGTGCAGCTTTTCCAGCCCGGTGAACTGTGGCGTGAATCCGCAGGCGCTGGCGGTATTGACGATCAGCATCACCTGGCCTTTGTATCGTGTCAGGGCCACGGCTTGGTTGTCGATGCTTTGGGCTTCAAAGTCATAAAGGCTCATGGATGGTCTCCGTTGGCGCGGTTCAGTCTTTTCGTGAGGTGTTCATCACCGACAGCAGAGCTGCCAGCAAAATCAGCGAACCACCCCATAGCGTGCGGCTTTCCCATTGTGCAGCACCCAACAAAACGGAGGACACACTGGCAAATAACACTTCGGACAGCATGACCAGCGCCGTGGTGTGGGCGGCCAGTCGCGCTGCGCCGTATTGCAGTGCCAGGTTGCCCAACAAAAACGAGATGCCCAGCAGCGCTACCAGCGGTAACCAGGTCCAAGCTGGGGCCCCACCGACCGCCACCACGCCTGTGGCCAAGCCAACGAAGGCTGCCAATGTCGCCATGACCGCGCCGCCGCCAAACATCGCCAGGGTGCGCGACGAGCTGGGGGTGTCTTTGAGTTTCAGCAGCAACGCGTTGGTGATGGCAAAGGTCAGGCCACCGATCAGGGCCAGCACGTCGGCCAAACTTTCGGGTACGGGCCAGGGGGTCTCGGGGGTCTTGAGCACAATGAACAAACCTGCCAGCGCCAGCAGCAAGCGCAACAATGCCATGGGGGAGGGTTTGTCACCCAGCAGCCACCAGGCGACCAGCACCGACCAAGCAGGCATCAAATAAAAGAGCAGTACCACGCGCACCACGTCGCCCACCGTGACGGCCCAGTTGAAGCCCACATTGGTCAGGCCCGAGGCCAGGAGCAAGAGCCACAGCCCGGGGTGGCCGCCCCAACTCTGAAGTTGCCCTCTGCGCCAAAGCCACAAGGCGATGGACACGAAGACGAAGGCGTAGACCAGTGCGGTCGCCCAAAGGGGGTGCAGGCCAAGGGCCTCGAGTTCTTTGAGCGGCCACCAGCACACGCCCCAGACAAAGGCATTGAACAGAAGCCCGGCAACCGCCAGGCTTTTGGGGGAGGTGTGGCCCATGCGTGGGCAGCTTAAGAGACGTCGCCAGAGGCTTTGGCGGCCAGATTGGCTTGGCGCTTGCGCCACCAGCGCCAGGCCAACCAGACAATGCCGATGCCCAGGAGGGCAAAAATGCCGTGCTGGAATTGGCGCAGCACGCCAAACATCCAGTCCCAGTTTTGCGCCCCAAAGTAACCCAGGTACACCCAGATCGGTACGCTGATCAGGGCGGCAAAGCCGTCCATCAAAAACCAGGTGCCGAAACTCACCCGTTGGCTCATGCCCGCCGAAAAGAACACAGGCGTACGCAGACCAGGCAGAAAACGGGCCACGAACATGACCCATTTGCCGTATTTGTGAAAGGCATCTTGTGCGCTGGCGAAGCGCTCGGGAGTCAGGATTTTGCGAAAACCAGGCAATTTGGAAATGCGCTCACCGTACAGGCGCCCCAGCGTGAACATCAGGCCATCACCAATCATGACGCCTGCCATGCCCACGGCAAACATGGTGTGTACATCGGCGTGGCCCAGACCGGCGATGACACCGCCAGTGACCAGGGTCACATCTTCTGGAACGGGGACACCAAAGCCGCAGATCAACAGCATCACGAACACGGCCAAATAGCCGTATTCGGTGAAGATGGGCATCAAGAACTCAAAAACTTCCATGGATGACAAGATTCAGCCAGTACCTGAACAGCTCAGGCAGATTGTGCGGGGTTAAAAAGCAGCGGATCAGTGTAAATCATTTGCAAGCCCCTTTTGGCGTGGGGAAAGGGGTGCAGCAGGCACTGCCCGTCTTGCCCTTGTCACGGAAGGTTCATGCCAGTTTCATGGCGGTTGATTAAGTTCAAAAACTCTTAACTTCTGCTGAGATCACCATGAAATTCCCATTGCCTCACCGTTTGAGCGCAGCTGCTGCGGCCTGGATGCTGGTTTGCGCCACAGGGGCTTTGCAAGTCCAAGCGCAAAACGCATTCCCTGCCACTTTGGCTGGCCACGCCATGCTGCCCGCCCTGAGCCTGATCTCTGCGCCCAAAGACGCCCCGGCCGATCTCCAGGTCAGTGGCAAATTCACCACCGGTCAGCGCGTCGAGAAAATCGGCAGCGTCGAAGGCCTGTCGGCAGGGCGTCACACTGGCGTGTTTTTGCCTTTTAAAGGCCAGCCCGTGCAAGGCCACTCGGGCATCAAGCGCATGGCCGACGGCAGCTTCTGGCTCTTGACCGACAACGGCGCGGGCTCCAAAGCCAATTCGCCCGATTTCATGCTCTACCTGAACCATTACAAAGTGGACTTCAAAACGGGCGAATTCAAACGCTTGAGCACGGTGTTTTTGCACGATCCGGACAAAAAAGTGCCGTTTCGCATCGTCCACGAAGGCACCAAGCAGCGTTACCTGACCGGTTCGGACTTTGACACCGAGAGCTTTCAGTTTGCAGGTGGCTCGATCTGGATCGGCGACGAATTTGGCCCTTTTCTGGTCAAGACCGACATGAAGGGCAAAGTGCAAGCGGTGTTCGAGACGCAAGTCGACGGCAAAGTCGTGCGCTCGCCCGACCACCCTGCGGTCATCACCCCCGGCTCGCCGGACCAGTTGGTGCGTTTCCAGTCACGCCGATCCAAGGGCTACGAAGGCATGGCCGCGTCCAAAGACGGCAGCAAGCTCTATGCCTTGCTGGAAGGCGCTTTGTGGGACGAGGCCACCAAGGGCCCAGAGATGCTGGACGGCAAGCAGTACTTGCGTGTGCTGGAATTTGATGTGAAAGCCGAAAAATGGACCGGCCGCCACTGGAAGTACGTGATGGAAGGCAACCACCACGCCATCGGGGACTTCAACATGATCGACGAGACCACGGGCCTGATCATCGAGCGCGACAACGGCGAAGGTACACCCGAAAAAGCTTGCCCCGAGGGCGTCAAGCGCACCGATTGCTTCCACGACCTGCCCAAGTTCAAGCGCGTGTACAAAGTCGAGCTGACAGAAGCCAATGTGGGCGGCCCGCTGCGCAAGATCGGCTACATCGACTTGATGAACATGCAAGACCCGAACAAGCTGGCCCGCAAGCCGCTGGTCAATGGCGCTTTGAGCTTCCCCTTCTTCACCATTGAAAACGTGGACGTGGTGGACGCGACGCACATTGTGGTGGGCAACGACAACAACCTGCCGTTCTCCAGCAGCCGCGACCCCAACAAGGCCGACGACAACGAGTTGGTGTTGCTGGAAGTGGGCGAGTTTTTAAAGGCACGCTGACCTTCCGCTGCGCAGCGCCCTCGCGTGCGCTGAGGTTCCTCGGGCCGATGAAGCTGGCATACTTCATCGGCCTTTTTCATGTATTGCCCATGCCCCGCCCCATTCAAGCCACCCTCCACACCGCTGCCTTGCGTCACAACCTGGCTTTGGCACGCCAAGCCGCACCCGATGCCCAGGTGTGGGCGGTGGTCAAGGCCAATGCCTACGGACACGGCATTGAGCGGGTGTTTGACGGCTTGCGCGGTGCTGACGGTTTTGCCCTGCTGGACTTGGGCGAGGCCGAACGCGTGCGCGCTTTGGGCTGGCGCGGCCCGATTTTGCTGCTGGAAGGCGCGTTTGAGGCGCGTGACCTGGAGCTGTGCTCGCGCCTGCACCTGTGGCACACGGTGCATTGCGACGAGCAGATCGACATGCTGGCGCTGCACAAGACGCACGAGCCGCACCGGGTGTTTTTGAAAATGAACTCGGGCATGAACCGGTTGGGCTTTGCCCCGCAACGCTTTCGCTCGGCCTGGACGCGTCTGAACGCCTTACCCCAGGTGGACGAGATTTCGCTCATGACGCACTTCAGCGACGCCGATGGTCCCAAAGGCATTGCCGCACAAATGGCTTTGTTTGAAGAAGCCACCCGCGACCTGCCTGGCGAGCGCAGTGTGAGCAACAGCGCCGCCACCTTGCGCCATGCGCACGATCTGGCTGTGAAAGCCGATTGGATTCGCCCTGGCATTGCCGTTTACGGCAGCTCGCCCGACTTTCCAGAACACAGCGCTGCCCATTGGGGCCTGCTGCCCGCCATGAGCTTGCATGCCCAAATCATTGCGGTGCAGCACTTGCAGGCGGGGGACAGCGTGGGTTACGGCTCCAGTTTCGTGGCTGACCAAGCCATGCGCATTGGCGTGGTGGCTTGCGGCTATGCCGACGGTTACCCGCGCAGCTGCCCCACTGGTACGCCGGTGCTGGTGGACGGCGCACGGAGCCGCACGGTGGGTCGTGTGAGCATGGACATGCTGACGGTGGACCTGAGTTCATTGTCCGATGCGGGTGTGGGCAGCGTTGTCACGCTCTGGGGGCAGTCGGCCCAAGGTGCGGTGCTGAGCATCGATGAAGTGGCGCAAGCGGCAGGAACCGTGGGCTACGAGCTCATGTGTGCGCTGGCTGCGCGTGTGCCCGTGGTGGTGGTCTGAGACCTCGTTTAAAAGCTCAAGGGCCCCTGTCACCTGCGCGCATGTCTTTAAGTCAAATGCCACTAGAGTGTCATGGCCTTGAGAAAGTTGTTTTTCGGGGCGATCTCAACACAGGAGACATCGATTGCCCTCCACCGCTCAAAAAGACGCATTGGTTGCTTTGTATCTTTGCATGGCCCGTATCCGGGCGTTTGAAAATGCCGCAGAAATCCTGAGCCAGGGAGGCGTCAGCGCCTACAACAAAACCGCCGACGGCAGCGCCAAAGTGCGCGGCCCCTTGCACCTGTCCACCGGACAGGAAGGTGTGGCCGCCGGCGTGTGCGCCCACCTCACCCCCAACGATTACCTGACCTCCACCCACCGTGGCCATGGCCACACCCTGGCCAAGGGGGCAGACCTGAGCCGCATGATGTGCGAGCTGTACGGCAAGGCCACAGGGTTTAACGGGGGCAAAGGCGGCTCCATGCACATTGCCGATTTTTCGGTTGGCATGCTGGGGGCCAATGGCGTGGTGGCGGCGGGTCTGCCCATCGCCGTGGGCGCTGCACACGCCCAAAAACTGCAGGGTCGCAGCGACATCACCGTCTGCTTCTTTGGTGACGGCGCCACCAACCGGGGGCCGTTTTTAGAAGCCCTCAACTGGGCGCAGGTGCATCACTTGCCGGTGCTCTTTGTGTGTGAAGACAACCGCTGGAGTGCCACCACCGCCAGCGGCCCCATGATCGCCGGACCTGGCGCCTCGGCGCGCAGCGAAAGCCTGGGCATCGCCGCGCACCAAGTCGACGGCAACGATGTGTGGGCTGTTCACGAAAAAGCCGCCGAGCTGGTGCAGGCCATTCGCGCAGGCCAAGGGCCACGGCTGTTGCATGCCAGCACTTACCGCGTCAAAGGCCATGTGTCGGTGGACCTGGCCGCTTACCGAGACCCCCGGGAAGTCGAAGAAGCCCTGAAAAATGACCCGATTCGGAACGCCCGCCGCGCCCTGCTGGCGCTGGGCAGCACCGATGCCGCGTGCGACCAGATGGACCAACAAGCCCAAGCCGAAGTGCAGTCGGCCATGCAGGCAGCGGACCAAGCGCCTTGGCCCGATGTGTCAGCCGCTTACACCGACATCCAGACCACAGGAGAAGGTCAATGGTTTTGAACACGATGAGTTACAGCCAGGCCGCCGTGCTGGCCGTGCAGCGCGAAATGGAAGCCGACGAGCGTGTGGTGGTCATGGGCGAAGACGTGGGACGGGGAGGTATCTTTGGCCAGTACAAAGGCCTGCAACAGACCTTTGGCACACACCGCATCATCGACACCCCCATCAGCGAAGCGGCCATCATGGGCGGCGGGGTGGGCATGGCGCTGGCGGGTATGCGCCCGGTGGTGGAAATGCGTGTGGTCGACTTTGCCCTGTGCGGCATGGACGAAATCATCAACCAGGCCGCCAAAAACCGTTACATGTTTGGCGGCCAGGGCCGTGTGCCGCTGGTGGCCCGCATGCCCATTGGCATCTGGGATGCCTCAGCGGCGCAGCATTCGCAGTCCCTCGAAGCCTGGTTTGCCCACATGCCCGGCCTGGTGGTGGTGTGCCCAGGCTCGGTGCAAGACAACTATTCCTTACTGCGCGCGGCCATGCAATGCGGTGACCCGGTGGTTTATATGGAACACAAGACCCTGTGGAGTTTGGAAGGGACCGTGGACGAAGGCGTGCAGGTGCCCTTGGGGAAGGCCGCTGTGCTGCGTCCAGGAGATCATTTGACGATGGTCAGCTGGAGCCGACAGGTGCAGGTGTGCCATGCGGCTTGCGAGCAATTGGCGGCTTTGGGTATTCAGGTCGAGCTGATCGATTTGCGCACCCTGTGGCCTTGGGACCGGGAAACGGTGCTCAAGTCGGCCGCCAAAACAGGCCATTTGCTGGTGGTACACGAAGCCATTCAGGCCGCAGGATTTGGCGCCGAAATCGCCGCCACCGTGGCCGAAACCCTGGGCGTGCGCGTCAAGCGCCTGGGCGCGCCGCGTATCCCGGTGGGTTACGCCCCGGTTCTGGAAGCAGTGGCCCGCGTGTCGGTCGAGCAAATCGTGGCCGCAGCGCAGGACTGCCTGAAGCCTGTCACACGTTGAGGCTACTGCCCACTTGTTTGTGATCAGCTTGCACCTGCACTTTGTGAGCTTTCTTGTGGGGTAATCCCTGTGTCCCCGGGGTGCTTTGGAGCCTGTTCGAGGGGCTTGTGGCCAAGAACGTCATGGTAAAGTGAATTTTAAATTTGGTTTGAGACCTATGACCCATTTGCACGAGCAAGCCCCCGCCGAAGTGGCCGCTGCTGAATCGGATGAAGAAACCGCCGTTCCTCTGAAAATCGAAGACTGGCTCACGGTGATCGTGATGGGGCTGCTCTCGCTCATCACCTTTGCCAATGTGCTGGTGCGCTATTTCACCGACCAGTCCTTTGCCTGGACGGAAGAGTTTTCGGTGTTTTTGATGATTGTGCTGGCGCTGGTGGCGGGTTCTGCATCGGTGGCCCGCAACCGTCAAATCCGAATTGAATACTTTGCCGACAGCGGGTCGGAAAAACGCCAGCGGACGCTGGCCCGCTTTGGTGCTTTGATGGTGTTTGTGCTGTTTACCCTGATCGCGGTGCTTAGCGTGCGCGTGGTCTGGGACGATTTCCGCTTTGGCGAAACTTCACCGGGCATTGGCGTGCCGCAGTGGTGGTACACGATTTGGCTGCCGGTCTTGTCGGTGGCCATTGCCGGGCGCGCTTTGGGCTTGTTCATCCGCCGGGGGCGCCAGCCATGATCCCGACCCTCCTGTTTGTGGCCTTTGTGGTCATGATGCTCATGGGCGTGCCCATTGGCGCCGCTTTGGGTTTGGCCGGTGCCGCGTGCATTGCCTTGGCCAACTCGGATGCGCAGTGGTTTGGCCTGCTGGCCGTGCCGCAAAACTTTTACGCCGGTCTGGGCAAATACCCGTTGCTGGCCATTCCCATGTTCGTGCTGGTGGGTTCCATCTTTGACCGATCGGGTGTGGCGTTGCGTTTGGTCAATTTTGCAGTCGCCATCGTGGGCCGTGGCCCCGGCATGCTGCCATTGGTGGCGATTGTGGTGGCCATGTTTTTGGGGGGTATTTCGGGCTCGGGCCCGGCCAACGCGGCGGCGGTGGGTGCGGTCATGATCGCGGCCATGTCGCGGGCCGGTTACCCCGCGTCGTTTTCGGCCAGTGTGGTCGGCGCGGCGGCGGCCACGGACATTTTGATTCCGCCTTCGGTGGCCTTCATCGTGTATTCGGTGCTGGTGCCCGGCGCCTCGGTGCCTGCGCTGTTTGCTGCGGGCATGATTCCGGGCATTCTGGCGGGCTTGGCCTTGATCGTGCCCACGGTGTGGATGGCCCGCAAGCACAAAATGGGTGCGCTGGAGGCGAGCTTGCCGCGCCCCGAATTGTGGAAAAGCTTTGTGGAAGCCGTTTGGGGTTTGGCTGCTCCCGTCTTGATTTTGGGCGGCATGCGTGCTGGTTGGTTCACGCCAACCGAGGCGGCGGTGGTGGCGGTGTTCTATGGCCTGGTTGTGGGCATGGTGATTTACCGCACGATCAAGGTGCGCGATCTGTTTGTCATCTTGCGCGAGTCGGGCGAGCTGTCGGCTGTGATCTTGCTGGTGGTGTCACTGGCGGGTATTTTCGCCTTTTCGCTGTCCACGCTGGGGGTGATCGATCCGGTGACGAACGCCATCGTCAACTCGGGCTTGGGTGAATACGGCGTGCTGGCACTGCTCATCTTGATGCTGATCACTGTGGGCATGTTCCTCGACGGTGTTTCGATT
>CAJBLW010000205.1 GCA_903953985.1 uncultured Burkholderiales bacterium | reverse complement strand
GCCACTGCCCAAAAATAAAACGGTCCAGCGGCCCGAGGATCAGCCCCTTAGGGCCACCTGCGGCACCCGGCACCACGCCGAGGTCTTGCGGCCGCAGGCCGTTTTGCTCGATGTGGCGGCGCGCGCCGGGGCCGGAGTGAAGGCGAAGGGCTTTCAAGCGCAAAACCCCGCCGTTTACTTCTTCAAGCCCTGCAGCTTGGCAAAGGCCGAGGCCATGGCGCTGCCCTGCCCTGCGGGTTCGGGCCGCTGGCTGTAGCCTTGGTTATGGCCTTGACTCGCGTTGCGGTTCGGTGCGCGTTCGCCGCGAGCGGCGCCTTCGAACTTGTTGTCGCGCGGGCCGTCGCGGCGGGCGGGTGCGGCGTCGAGCTTCATGGTTAGGCCAATGCGTTTGCGCGCCACGTCCACCTCGGTCACGCGCACCTTGACAATGTCGCCTGTCTTGACCACCTCGCGCGCGTCGGTGACGAACTTGTTGGCCAGCTGGCTCACATGCACCAGGCCATCCTGGTGCACGCCCAAGTCGATGAACGCGCCAAACTGGGCCACGTTGCTCACGGTGCCCTCCAAGGTCATGCCCACTTTTAGGTCCTTGATGTCTTCAACGCCGTCGGCCAGGCGGGCCACTTTGAAGTCGGGTCGCGGGTCACGGCCGGGTTTTTCCAGCTCACCCAGGATGTCCTTGATGGTGATCGCACCGAATTTGTCGTTGGCAAACAGCTCTGGCTTGAGGGTTTTCAGCACATCGCTGCGGCCCATGATCTCTTGAATGGGCTTGGCGGTCTTGACGATGATCTGCTCGACCACCGGGTAGGTTTCGGGGTGCACGCCCGTCATGTCCAGCGGGTTGTCTCCGCCACGGATGCGCAAAAAGCCTGCGCTTTGCTCGAAGGTCTTGGCACCCAAGCCGGTCACTTTCAGCAAATCTTGGCGGGTTTTGAACATGCCATTGGCATCGCGCCATCGCACGACCGACTTGGCCACGCTGCCCGACAGGCCCGACACACGGGTCAGCAAAGGCACACTGGCAGTGTTCAGGTCCACGCCTACAGAGTTCACGCAGTCTTCCACCACCGCGTCCAGGGTTTTGGCCAACTCGCTTTGGTTCACGTCATGCTGGTACTGGCCCACGCCAATCGCTTTGGGGTCGATCTTGACCAACTCCGACAGCGGGTCTTGCAAACGCCGGGCAATGGATGCGGCGCCGCGCAGGCTCACGTCCACGTCGGGCATTTCTTGTGAGGCGAATTCGCTGGCCGAATACACCGAAGCGCCCGCCTCGCTGACCACAACTTTTTGAATGTCTACCCCATCCCGAATGCCATCTCGAAGGCGGACCAAATGCTTGATCAGGTCACCGGCCAGCTTGTCGGTCTCTCGGCTGGCGGTGCCGTTGCCAATGGCGATCAGATTGACGTTGTGCTTTTCACAAAGCTTGGCCAGGGTGAAGAGCGAGCCCTCCCAGTCCTTGCGCGGTTCGTGCGGGTAGACGGTCGATGTGTCCACCAGCTTACCGGTGGCGTCGACCACAGCCACTTTCACGCCGGTGCGGATACCCGGGTCCAGCCCCATGACCACGCGCGGGCCAGCGGGCGCGGCCAGCAGCAGGTCGCGCAGGTTGTCACTGAACACCTTGATGGCGATTTTTTCAGCGTCTTCACGCAGGCGGGTGAACAGGTCGCGCTCAGTCGACAGGCTGAGCTTGACGCGCCAGGTCCAGGCCACGCATTTACGGATCAGGTCGTCAGAGGGACGGGCCGCATGGCTCCAGCCCAAGTGCATGGCGATCTTGCCTTCGGCAATGCTGGGTTTGCCGGGTTCGGGCTCCACCGGTAAGACCAACTTAGCGTCCAGCATTTCCAACGAACGGCCACGGAACACGGCCAAAGCGCGGTGGCTGGGCACGCGGCCAATG
>CAJBLW010000204.1 GCA_903953985.1 uncultured Burkholderiales bacterium | reverse complement strand
GGTCTTCCAGCTGATCAGCTCTCTGGCCAGACGGGCCCAATAGCCTTCGTAATCGGTTTCCGCTTCTTTGCACAGCGCCTCATAGGCGGGCATGCCCGAAATGTGGGCGTTTTTCACGAAATCGGCGCTGGGTTGGTAAAGGGTGGAACTCATCAGATTTGTCTCCTCAATGACATGGTCGTTTTTTAACTGTTGCAAATGTCTGCTTTCGCTCTTACAAAGCACTGACTGACATCAGGCTTGCATTTAACCGATATTAAATCGTACTTCTAACGCCTAAAATCAGTGTTCGCCCCTAGGCACCGCCTTAATGCAAATTTCAGGAAAACCATGTCCAACAATCAGCCCGTCCCTCAAAGAAAATTGAGCCCCTTGAGCAACTTTATTTTTGCCAGCCGATGGCTGCAATTGCCTCTTTACTTGGGACTGATCGCCGCACAAGCGGTCTATGTGTTCCATTTTTGGGTTGAATTGGTCCACCTGCTCGAAGCGGCATTTGGCAGCCAAACCGCACTGCAGGCTCTGGTCAGCAGCATTGGCTACAAAGCCGATGCGCCGCTCACGACCCTGAATGAAACGGTGATCATGCTGGTCGTGCTGGCCCTGATTGACGTGGTCATGATTTCGAACTTGCTGATCATGGTCATCGTGGGCGGTTATGAAACCTTTGTCTCGCGCCTCAACCTCGAAGGCCATCCGGACCAGCCCGAGTGGCTGAGTCACGTCAACGCCTCGGTGCTCAAAGTGAAACTGGGCACGGCCATCATCGGCATCAGCTCGATCCACCTGCTCAAAACCTTCATCAACGCGGCCAACTACGACGAAAAAGTGCTGATGTGGCAAACCATCATCCATATGGCTTTCTTGTTCAGCGCCATCGCCATTGCCTACGCCGACCGCCTCATGTCGCACCACAACAATGCCCATTAAGCGACAGATAACCCAGTTTTTTTGATTTTCTCGAGATCAAGCCCCCATGACCACCCTGATCAAACAAGCCGACCTGATTGAATCCGTCGCCGCCGCGCTTCAATTCATCAGCTACTACCACCCGGCTGACTTCATCTCGCACCTGGCCAGCGCTTACGAGCGCGAGCAAAGCCCCGCAGCCAAGGACGCCATTGCACAAATCCTGACCAACAGCAAGATGAGTGCGATCGGGCACCGCCCGATTTGCCAGGACACCGGCATCGTCAACGTGTTCCTCGAAGTCGGCATGGACGTCAAGTTCGACGGCTTCACCACCAGCCTGGAAGACGCTGTCAACGAAGGCGTACGCCAAGGCTACAACTTTGCCGACAACATGCTGCGTGCATCGGTCGTGTCTGACCCGCACTTCAACCGCAAAAACACCAAGGACAACACGCCCGCCGTGATCTTCACCAAGATCGTGCCCGGCCACCATGTGCACGTCACCGTGGCGGCCAAAGGCGGCGGCAGCGAGAACAAGTCCAAGCTGATCATGCTCAACCCCGGCGACAGCATCGTCGACTGGGTCCTCAAAACTGTGCCCACCATGGGCGCAGGCTGGTGCCCACCGGGCATGCTGGGCATCGGCATTGGCGGCACGGCAGAAAAAGCTGTGCTCTTGGCCAAAGAAAGCCTGATGGACGACCTGGACATGTACCAGTTGCTCGACAAATCCAGCCAGGGCGAGAAGCTCGACCCCGTCGAAGAGATGCGTCTAGAGCTCTACCACAAGGTCAACGCCCTGGGCATTGGTGCGCAAGGCTTAGGGGGCCTGACCACCGTGCTCGACATCAAAATTAAGATGTACCCCACACACGCGGCCAGCAAGCCCGTGGCCATGATCCCCAACTGCGCCGCCACTCGCCACGCGCACTTTGTGCTCGACGGCTCTGGCCCATCGTATTTGGAAGTGCCTTCGCTCGATTTATGGCCCAACGTGGGCTGGACCGCTGACACAGAAAAAAGCCAGCGCGTGGACCTGAACCAGCTGACGCCCGAGCAGGTGGCTGCCTGGAAACCTGGCCAGACCTTGCTGCTCAACGGCAAGATGCTGACCGGCCGCGACGCCGCACACAAGCGCATTCAAGACATGCTGGCCAAGGGCGAACCGCTGCCTGTGAGTTTCAAGAACCGCGTGATTTATTACGTCGGTCCCGTCGACCCCGTGGGCGACGAGGCCGTGGGCCCCGCAGGTCCCACCACCTCCACCCGCATGGACGGCTTCACTGAGATGATGCTGGGCCAAACCGGCTTGATCGCCATGATCGGCAAAGCCGAACGCGGCCCCGTCGCCATCGAGGCCATCAAGAAGCACAAGAGCGCTTATTTGATGGCCGTGGGCGGCGCGGCGTACCTGGTGTCCAAAGCCATCAAACATGCCCAGGTGGTGGGCTTTGCCGACATGGGCATGGAAGCCATTTACGAATTCGACGTGGTCGACATGCCAGTGACGGTGGCCGTGGACGCGGGCGGCACCAGCGCGCACATCACGGGACCTGCCGAGTGGCAAAAGCGCATCGCAACCGGCGAATTTAAGGGCATTGGTGTGACCGCTGGCTGATGCACCCCTGCTCTCCAAGGCCGCGCAAGCGGCCTTTTTTCAGGCCCAACACCTTATGAGCATTGATTCACAACACCCCATTGGCGTGTTTGACAGCGGCATTGGCGGTCTGAGCGTGTTGCAGGCCTTGCAGAAAGAACTGCCGCACGAGCGCTTTGTGTACCTGGCCGACAACGCACACGCGCCTTACGGCGAAAAAACCGATCTTTACGTCCGACAACGCACGCACGCCATTGCCGAGCATCTGCTGGCGCAACACCAGATCAAGGCGCTGGTGGTGGCCTGCAACACCGCCACCGCCGCCGCCATCCACGAGCTGCGCGCACGCCATCCGCAACTGCCCTTGGTCGGGGTAGAACCTGCGCTCAAACCTGCCTTGGCCTTGAGCCAGACCGGCCACATTGGCGTGATGGCCACCCGGGGCACCGTCGCCAGCGACAAGTTTGCGCGGCTGTTAGCCAGCGTGCAAAGCGAGGCCCATTTTGAAGTTCTGGCCTGCAATGGCCTGGCCTCGGCCATCGAACACAGCACCCTACCCGATCAGGCCCAGGCTGCGCAAGCGCAAATCGCGCACTTGTTGCAGACCTACACCCAGGCCATGGGCCGCTTTGGCTGCGCACCAGGCGACATCGACACCTTGGTGCTGGGCTGCACCCACTATGTGTTTGTCGAAAAGGATTTGCGCCAAATGTTGGGCCCCCATGTGCAACTGGTCTCAACGGGCGAACCGGTGGCGCGTCAAACGCACCGCTTGCTGGCGGCGGCTCAGTTGCTGAACACGAAGGCTACTCATGGGGCTGCGCAGCCCATGCGCTTGATGACCACAGGTGACTTGCAAGGCCTGCAAGCCGCCGCCCAACGCTGGCTGGGCTTGCCCCCGGAGTTCTGCGAAGCAGTGCCTACCTTGCTCAGCTGAGACTTCAGGACAGCCAAGAAAGGGCGTTTACCACGCCCAAGGTCAAGGATTCGATTGTGCCGCCAATCGACCGCGCTCCACGTTCACCGGCATCAACAACACCAGCCCCAGCACGAACAGCAAAGAGGTCGATCCGATCGCCAAGCGCTGGTTGCCATCGCTCAGCCAGGTGATCAGGCCATAGGTCAACGGCCCCAAAATGCTGGCCAGCCGAATCGCAAAGGTCCACAGGCCAAAAAATTCGCCCAAGCGATGGGCCGGCACCATCAGCCCCGCCATGGCGCGACCCGCAGACTGGCTCGATCCCATGCAAAAGCCAGCGATCCCAGCCGCCCACCAGAACGTGGCCTTATCGGTGGACAGGGCAGCAATGAAACAAGTGGCCACCCAGCCCAGCAACGTCAACGACAAGGCCAGCTTGTGACCCAAGCGGTCTTGCACATGGCCAAATAACAAGGCCCCAACAAAAGCTGCGATGTTGAGCACAAAGATCAGCACCATGGTCTCTTGCGGCTGAAACCCGATGACCTGTTCGGCGTATATGGCAGCCAAGGTGATGGCCACAGCCACGCCGCCCTGGTAGGCCACGGCACAGGCGAGCAATTGGGTGAAATCACGGTAAGGCAAGGCCTCGCGCAGGGTTTGACGCAAGTGGCGCAGGCTTTGCATGGCCGAATGCACAGGAGCTTCGGGCCGTGCAGGCGAATGCTCGCGCAGGAGGGCAAAAGTAACCCAGGCTGCGCCGCCATACACGGCCGCCGTGATCAACATGGTCACCGGTACAAACTGGCTGCCCGACTCGCCACGCGCCTGCGCAGCCAGCACATAGGCCAAGCACACGCCCAGCGTGAGCATGCCGCCGATGTAGCCCAGCGACCAGCCCCAACCGCTCACGCGGCCCATGGCCTCAGGCTTGGCCAATTCGGGCAAAAACGAAGCGGTCAGCGATTCGCCGTAAGAAAAGAAGGTGTTGGACAGCACCAATATGAATAAACCCAGCGCCACCTGCCCCGGCCCCACAAGCGCCAAAGCCGCCGTGCTGAGCACGCACCCAGCGGTCACCCACATCAGCAAGCGTTTTTTGCCCGCCACACGGTCAGCCCACGCGCCCAAACCGGGCATGGTGAGCATCACTACAAAATAAGACAGGCTCAGGCCCGAAGTCCAAGCCAACGTGGCCCAGTCCGCCCCGTCAGCCACACCACCCACGAAATAAGCCGCAAACACCGCCGTGATGACCACCGTGGAATAGCCGGAGTTGGCAAAGTCGTACATGGCCCAGCCAAAGACTTCGCGCAAGCGCACGCCTGGGTTCAGCGCGGAACGAAGACGGTCGAGGTTCATGGTGCGCCCCGATCAGTGCAAATGCCTTGGACGGCGTCCACCACCACTGCTGCCATGACCGCTTGAACCACCCGAGCCACGCGGCGGTTTGCCAAGCTCCAGGGAGCTGACCAGGCTGTCAAACCGCTGACTGAACAGCTTGTCGATCTCAGTCACCACACCTGATAACTCGGCCCCGTCAAAATGGCGCTCCATCATGTTGATCACATCGTGCACCAACAGGTCGCGCTGGGCCTGCATGATGGCGCCCGGATCGGGCCCGACAAACAGCATCACGAAATCATCTCGGGACTCGCTCCCGTTGGCTTCGTCTTCGTCGTCGAATTCGGTGTCGTAAAAGGTCACCTCGATCTGGGTGCCCGCCGCCGACAAGTCGTTGATGTTCATGCACAGATCGTCCATGACCATCCGGAAGTCCTCGTCGCCGCGCACGGTCCAGCACAGGTTCAATCGGTGGGTGGTGGCATCAAAACGGATGCCCGGCTCTTCTTCGTACAGGCTCACAGCGCCTTCATGCAAAGAACGCGCCCCAGCGTAATGCCAAAGGGGCTTGAGCGCTTCCTGTATCGCCTTGATGTCGGTGCCGGGTTTGATCGGCACATCACCATGCACGTGAATTTCAAGCGGTGCGATGTCGTGGTTCATGATGATGTTTTCCTCAAATGGTGCCCCGAGCCGGAATCGAACCGGCACGCCCGCTATGAACGAAGCAACGGATTTTAAGTCCGGTGTGTCTACCAGTTTCACCATCGGGGCAGAGCGCTTATTGTGCCTTGATAACGCGGTATTTTTGGGTTCAGTCGATCTGCAAATTCAGCATGGCCAGCGCAAACAGTGCCACCACCGTCAGGTAAGCCGCCGACCAGACCATGGTGCGCCATTTGGCTTTGTCGGTCACGTAGAAAAACACGTAGGCCACCCTGGCCGCGATGAAGAACATGGCCAGTGCATCCACGGTGCCCGGATCGACCCCGGTCAGTAAGGCCAAGATGATGCCCATAGCAAAAAACGGGAACGCCTCAAAGCAGTTGGCCTGCGCGGCATTGGCCCGCGCCCGAAAACCGGTTTGACTGGCCAGCCAAGCGCGGGGATTGCTGTTGTCATAGCCCTTGGAGCCTGACTTGGCAATGCCCGCACACACCACCGGCATGATGCCTGCCACCAACACAGCGCCATAAGAAATCAACATTGAGCTCTCCTTGATCAGCGGCCAAGCCTGGAAAGGTTCCGCATCAACCGAAAAAAAAGCCACTGAGTTCATCAGTGGCTCGGCACTGTCCCGGCAAACGCCGGGCGCACCGGGTTCAACCGCCCTTTGTGGAGCGCTTGCCAGGGTTTTTCTTGCTGCGTGTGGCCACACCACGCTCCAGGCTCACGCGCTGGCCACGGCCGCCCGTGCGCAAGGTCACGCCTGGCAATGCGGGCAGTGGGGGGGTGAATTTACGATCTGCTTCGGTGACGATTTTGTTGCCCATCTGTGGCTCCGGATAAAAAATACAAAACGATATTAAGCCACAAGAAAGGCCCTGTTTCAGACAGCGGCCCCGCTTGGCGGAAGGATTTCGGGGGGCGGGACCACCCTAAACCGCCGCCTCTCTCCATTTTTGTGGACCAGCGCCGCATCGACTGCGGCATTTTTTGCAGTCACATCAGTCCCGGCGCAGCGCCACAGCAAAGCCTTTTTGCACTGCGGGCCGAGCCATCAAGGCCTGGTACCAACGCTGAACATGGGGGAACTGTTGCAAATCCACTTGGTGCCGAGGGTGACGCCAGACCC
>CAJBLW010000203.1 GCA_903953985.1 uncultured Burkholderiales bacterium | reverse complement strand
TTGCTTTGGGCTCCTGACTGGGACCTCTGGGACTCTTTGACAGAGTCCCCCAATCAGGATGTGTGTACCAAACACAACCTAAACCTCAATCCTTCAACAATATAAGAAATCGCTTAATTAGCCTTGATCTACCTCAATTCGTGTAGCGGGTGGCCATGACATCGAGGCTGACAGGGCGGATTTTGTGGGCTTGCCCGGCGCAGCCAAAAGCCTCAAAACGCGCCTTGACGATGCCCGCCGCCGCCTTTTTGGCAGCCGCCAAGGCTTTGCGAGGATCGAACTCCGAGGGCTGCTGCGCAAACACCTGGCGCATGGCACCGGTCATGGCCAAGCGGATGTCGGTGTCGATGTTGACCTTGCGCACACCGCTTTGGATGCCGCGCACGATTTCTTCGACCGGCACGCCATAGGTTTCCTTGATGTCGCCGCCGTATTGGCGAATGATCTGCAACCACTCTTGCGGCACGCTGGAGCTGCCGTGCATCACCAAATGCGTGTTGGGAATGGCGGCATGGATGGCCGCAATGCGGTCCATGGCCAAGATGTCGCCTGTGGGCGGGCGGGTGAACTTGTAGGCACCGTGGCTGGTGCCAATGGCAATGGCCAGCGCGTCCACACCGGTTTGCGCCACAAAGTCCTTGGCCTGCAGCGGGTCGGTCAGCATCTGTTCGTGGCTGAGTTTGCCTTCGGCACCCACACCGTCTTCCTCGCCCGCTTCGCCAGTTTCCAACGAGCCCAGGCATCCCAATTCACCCTCAACCGACACGCCCACGGCGTGGGCCATCTCGCAGACCTTTTGTGTCACACCCACGTTGTACTCGTAGCTGGCGGGCGTCTTGGCGTCGGCCATGAGCGAGCCGTCCATCATCACGCTCGAAAAGCCAGAGCGGATGGACTGCTGGCACTGCGCGGGTGTGGCGCCGTGGTCTTGATGCAAAACCACCGGAATGTCGGGGTGCGTCTCGATGGCGGCCAGCACCAGGTGGCGCAAATACGCCTCACCCGCGTATTTGCGGGCCCCGGCCGAAGCTTGCAAGATGACCGGGCTGTCGGTGGCTTGCGCCGCCTCCATGATGGCCTGCACTTGTTCGAGGTTGTTGACGTTGAAAGCGGGAATGCCGTAGCCGAATTCGGCCGCGTGGTCGAGGACTTGGCGCAATGAAACCAATGCCATGAGGGGGCTCCTTGAGAAATAAAAAAGATGAAAAGAGGTCAGTCTGTCGCAGCGCGACGGCTCAGAATTTCGATGGCGGGCAAGGTCTTGCCTTCCAAAATTTCGAGGAATGCGCCACCGCCCGTGGAGATGTAACCCACTTGGTCTTCGATGCCGTACTTGGCGATCGCCGCCAGCGTGTCGCCACCGCCCGCGATGCTGTAGGCGCTGGACTCGGCAATCGCTTGGGCGATCACCTTGGTGCCGTTTTCGAAGGCCGCAAACTCGAACACGCCCACCGGGCCGTTCCACACAATGGTGCCCGCCTGCTTGAGCTGCGCGGCCAGTTTGGCAGCGGTCTCAGGGCCGATGTCCAAAATCATGTCGTCATCAACCACATCGGTGGCTTTCTTCACCGTGGCCACTGCGTCTGCTGCGAAGGTCTTGGCCACCACCACATCGGT
>CAJBLW010000202.1 GCA_903953985.1 uncultured Burkholderiales bacterium | reverse complement strand
TCTATGGCAGTCTGACCAAGGATGATGCGGCCTTTACCGAGTCCAGCCACATTGAGCCCAACAGCCCCTACAGTGCCAGCAAAGCCGCCAGCGACCACCTGGTGCGCGCCTGGCACCACACCTATGGCCTGCCTGTGCTCACCACCAATTGCAGCAATAACTATGGCCCGTACCACTTTCCTGAAAAACTCATCCCGCTGATGATCGTCAATGCGCTGGCAGGCAAGCCCTTGCCGGTGTACGGCGACGGTATGCAGATCCGTGACTGGCTCTACGTCACGGACCATTGCAGTGCGATACGCCGCGTGCTCGAAGCCGGGCGCCTTGGCGAGACCTACAACGTGGGCGGCTGGAACGAAAAGCCGAACATCGAGATTGTGAAAACGGTGTGCGCGTTGCTGGACGAGTTGCGCCCTCGCGCCGACGGCAAGCCCTACGCCCAGCAAATCAGCTACGTGACTGACCGCCCAGGCCACGACCGACGCTATGCCATCGATGCCCGCAAGCTCGAGGCCGAGTTGGGCTGGAAGCCAGCTGAGACCTTTGAAACCGGCATCCGCAAAACCGTGCAGTGGTACCTGGCCAATCCACAATGGGTCAGTAATGTACAAAGCGGCGCCTACCGCGACTGGGTCCAAAAACAATACCAAGCCTCATGAAAATCCTGTTGCTTGGAAAAAATGGCCAAGTCGGCTGGGAATTGCAGCGCAGCCTGGCCCCCTTGGGCCAAGTGTTGGCGCTAGACCGGCACAGCACAGACTTTTGCGGTGACTTGAGCCACCCAGAACGCCTGGCGCAAACCGCGCGGGACTGGCGGCCTGACGTGATCGTCAACGCCGCCGCCCACACGGCGGTCGATAAGGCCGAGTCTGAACCCGACCTGGCCCGCTGCCTGAACGCCACCGCCCCCACCGCGCTGGCGCAGGCCGCCGCCGCAATCGGTGCCTGGCTGGTGCATTACTCCAGCGACTATGTGTTCAACGGCCAGGGCGTGCAGCCATGGCGAGAAGGCGACGCGACCGATCCGCTGAGCGTGTACGGTCAGACCAAACTCGAGGGCGAGCAAGCCATTGCTGCCAGTGGTTGCAAACACCTGATTTTTCGCACCAGCTGGGTGTATGCGGCGCGGGGCGGCAACTTTGCAAAGACCATGCTGCGCCTGGCCGGTGAACGCGAACGCCTCACGGTGATCGATGACCAACACGGGGCACCCACGGGCGCAGACCTGATCGCTGATGTGACGGCACATGCTTTGGTGCATGCCATGATTGACCCGGCAGCGGGCCTGTCTGGCATTTATCACTTGGTGGCTGCGGGCGAGACCAGCTGGCATGGTTACGCCAGCCATGTGATCGCTCAGGCCCGGCAGATCCAGCCGGTACTGGCTTTGAAAGTGACCGACATCGCCCCCGTGCCCACTTCGGCTTTCCCGACGCCTGCCACGCGGCCTTTGAATTCGCGCCTGAGCACCCACAAACTACAGCAGGCCTTTGGGATGGTGCTGCCGCCGTGGCAGCAAGGTGTCAACCGCATGCTGGCCGAGATTCTCTGAGCTGTCTTGTGCTTGCGGCACAATCTCCTGAACTTTGTGATCCATCTTCGACAACCCCGTTTCGCACCATGACCGACACCACTGCTGCCTCCAACGTTGCACCGCATGACCAAGCCCAGATCCTGGCGCAGGCCATGCCCTATATCCGCAAATTCCACGGCAAGACGTTGGTCATCAAATACGGCGGCAACGCCATGACCGACCCGGCCCTGCAGCAAGCTTTCGCCGAAGACGTGGTGCTGCTCAAGCTGGTGGGCATGAACCCGGTGGTGGTGCACGGCGGTGGCCCGCAGATCGAAACCGCTTTGAAGCGTTTGGGTAAAACCGGCGAGTTTATTCAGGGCATGCGCGTGACCGATGCCGAAACCATGGAAGTGGTCGAGTGGGTTCTGGGGGGTGAAGTGCAGCAAGATATTGTTGGAATGATCAACCGCGCAGGCGGCAAGGCTGTGGGCCTGACGGGTCGAGACGGTGGCCTGATTCGTGCCAAAAAACTGCGCCTGATCGACAGTCAAGACCCCACCAAAGAACACGACGTGGGCCAGGTCGGCGAGATTGAAAGCATTGACCCCTCTATCCTCCAATGCCTGCAAGACGATGCCTTCATTCCCGTGGTCAGCCCCATTGGATTTGGTGTCAACAACGAAAGCTACAACATCAACGCCGACGTGGTGGCCGCCAAACTGGCCGCTGTGCTGCAAGCCGAAAAGTTGCTCATGCTCACCAACATCCGGGGTGTGCTCGACAAAGAAGGCAACTTGCTCACCGATCTGACCCCTAGCCGCATTGATGAGTTGTGTGCCGACGGCACGATCAGCGGCGGCATGATCCCGAAAATTGCGGGCGCGCTCGATGCCGCCAAAAGCGGCGTCAACGCGGTGCACATCATCGACGGCCGTGTGCCCCATGCCATGCTGCTCGAGGTGCTTTCTGAGCAAGCTTTTGGCACCATGATCCGCAGCCGATAAAACCAGACCGACAGCAAGCGCGGCGACACCACAAAGGGAAGACATGGCAGTTTCAGATCCATCCTCAAAGCACGAGCACGAGCGCGACGAGGACGCGACGCTGGCACGCAAACGGCCACGCCCCGGTGAACGCCGGTTGCAGATATTGCAAACCCTGGTGGCCATGCTCGAGCAGCCCGGTGCCGAACGCGTCACCACCGCAGGCTTGGCCACCAAAATCGGCGTGAGCGAAGCGGCCTTGTACCGTCACTTTGCCAGCAAGGCGCAGATGTTCGAAGGCCTGATCGACTTTGTGGACCAGTCCGTGATCGGTTTGATTCGGCAAGTCACCGACCGCGAACCTGTGGGCCCCAACCAAGCCACGCGCATCGTGACACTGCTGCTG
>CAJBLW010000201.1 GCA_903953985.1 uncultured Burkholderiales bacterium | reverse complement strand
CCACAAGCGCTCACACCCAAGCCGATCAGACTGAAGGCCAGCATGGCCAAGGCCATGCCTTGCCAAAGCGAAGTGGCCATCCACAGGGTCGCCAAGGCCGCCAGCACACCGCCCATCCCCAAGACGACCATGCCACCCATCATCCAAGGCGTGCTGCGCCGACCCTGGTCTGCGCCAAAGCCCATGCGTGGACGCACCATCTGCACTGTGTAATGCCAAGCCACCAAAAAACCCGGCAACAACGCGGGCAGTGCCAACTCAACCACCATGATGCGGTTGAGGGTGGAGGTCGTCACCACCACCACCGCCCCCAAACAAGCTTGGATGAGGCCCAAACGGATGATATCCAACCAACCAAAGATTTGAGCGTTCATGAGACCCCCAGCGCATTGATCTGGCGCAAGCCCCAGGCACTGACCATCATGCCGCTGACAAACAGGGGCACCCCAAAAGCACTGACATACAAAGCCCGCTCAATCGGTTGCTTCAGAAATTTCCACATCAAGGGCCACTGCAAGAAACTCAAGACCAGCACAGCCAAGGCATGCCAAGGCAATTGCCAATGCATCAGGAGCGCAGCGACCGCCACTTGGGGCAGCCACATCAGCACACAGGCCACACGCGCCGCGCCCGAGGCCCCCAGCTGAACGGGCAAAGAGGCCACCCCCATTTGCCGGTCTCCCTCGATGGCCTTGAAGTCGTTCAAGGTCATGATGCCGTGGGCACCCAAGCTGTACAGCAGGGCCAAGTAAATCGCCTTCTCGCCCGGCCACGCACCACCCAACATGACGGCCGTGCCAGTCAGCCATGCCAAGCCTTCGTAACTGAGCGCACATGCCGCATTGCCATACCAACCATTATTTTTCAGCCGCACCGGAGGCGTGCTGTAGGCCCAAGACAAGGCAATGGCCAGGGCGCAAGCCACAAAGCCCCAAGTGCCCATCATGGTGGCCCACAGCAAAGACAGAACCGTCCACAAGACGGCGATGCCCAAGCCCCATTGGCCAGGCATTCGGCCTGAAGGTATCGGCCTTTGCGGTTCATTGATGGCGTCCACATGGCGATCAAACCAGTCATTCACCGCTTGGCTGCTGGCGCAAACCAGGGGCCCGGTCAGAATCAGTCCCAAACAAATCAACAACCAATGGTCTGACAGGCTTTGGCCCGAGGCGACGGCACCACAGGCAAAAGCCCATACCGGTGGAAACCAAGTGATCGGTTTGAGCAACTCCGCCACAGTGCGCAAACGCGGCCGGATCAGCGGTTTTGTCAGTTCAAGGCTCTGGGTGTCCATGCGCCCATTATGAGAAGACTTCCGATGTTGTCAATCAATGTTTACACTAAGTGTAAAATAATTGAGACACTCCGCCATCAAGGGGTTGATGCGTCAGGGTCGTTGTCCGACAAAATGCCAAAGCGACGCAACTTGACATACAGGCTTTGCCGCGAGAGCCCCAACATTTCGGCGGCGGAGGCGCGGTTGTTGTGCGTGAGTTCCAGCGCCGCCTCAATGCACATGCGCTCGATGGTGTCCACCGTATCGCCCACAATGTCCTTGATGGGCCGACGCCCCACCAACTGCGACAACTCTAAAAAGGGGTTGGGAAGCGCCTGAGCAACAAGGGAATTCCCTTGCATGCGGCGGTCCATGTCTCGAACAAACACAGCGTACAACGGCTTTGGCTTGGCCAAATAAACCGCTGAGATCTCCACGGGCAAGGTCATGCCCGACAAAGTGGTCACTTCGGTGGCGAAATTGCGCACCGTCAATTGTTGCTTCAATGATGTGTTCAGGACACCCCAATCGACAGCACCCCTGACCAACCAGCGCTCAAGAGGTTGTCCGATCACTTGGGATGCGGCCGTCAAACCCAAAAGAGCCATACCTTCTTCATTGACACTTTTGACCATGCCTGAGGTGTCCGTGAGCAGCCAGCCATCTGGGAAATGCGCCATGGCCTGACTCAGAACGGCCGCCGTGTCTGATTCAAGGCCTAAAGCTGCCGAGCTTTCTTGCGGAGTCAATCGGACCAAAAACTGCGCACCGCCTTCTTGCCGGAAGACCGAGGCAGAGACCGTCATTACCGAAGTTGAACCCAACATGCTCGCTGAACACATTTCAATACGACCGGTAGCCAGTGCGGTCCTGAGCAAGGCCTGAACTTCACCTTGGTTCCCCACCTCGAAGCACTCACGAAAATCCCGCCCAACTGAGCGCTTGCCGGTGTCTTTGAAGAGCGCTTGCGCACCGACATTGACTTCCAGCAAACGGAAAGAATGGGCATCGACCATCATCACCGCTTCTGGTGAGGTTTCAAACAAAACGCGGTAACGCGCCTCAATATGCCGCAGCCTCAAATAGTCACGCTCCACCGACTGTTGCGTCTCCACCAGACGGCGTTGCAGCTCGGCCAAACGCTCCAGATTGCGCCCCACAGCCAGCAGCTTATTCCCTTTGAGGTTGACCGTGATGTACTGGATGGCGGCCTCCCCACCCGAGGGCGTGGGATGGTTCACATGCCGCCACAGGAGGGACGGGGTATCGGTTTGAACTTGGAGCAAGTCTTGAATTTTTTGTTTACTTTCCACCGTGACTGTGTCTTTCCAGCGCTTGCCAATCCAAGCTTGGCAGCCCAAGGACGCCATCATGTCCTGTCCTGTTGACACATCCTCGATCACACCTTGACCATTGATGATCAGGCTCACATCCGAAACCACCCCCAATAACTTGGAGAAAGTGTGTGGCTCGAGCTGGTCAATGTTCATGGATAACTTTTAGTGGTAGTGGGCAGAAAAACCCTTTACATATAAGGGTGATTATACACACCGTGGTATTTAAGAAGATCACGGACTAGACACAAGAGAATAATCAGACAGGCCAAATGTCACATTTGATTGACAATCGGCCTTTTTGACCGACTGCGTCACGATGGCCACGGCCTCATCGGCCTTTCCATTCAAGAGACAAGTCCCCGGCCAACTCAGCCTCAGGGGCGCAATCTGCGCCATGGGGCCGCCCACATACACTTTCAAATTCGGGTTCAGCACCAAGGGCAAGATGTCTGACAACGCCTGGGCCACAGCGTCTAAATGGCGATCCGTGGACATGGACAGGGTCACCGCGTCAAACCAATCCGATTGAAAGACACGCTTGAATTCGGCCATGTCCTGGGGGGAACAAAGGGTCACATTCCAGCCCGCATGGCGGAAAAATTCACTCAACATGAAAACCCCTAAGCCATGCTGCGAGCTGGGCTCGGTCATCAGCAGCAAGTTCAAGCCGTTGGGCTGAGCGCAGCCTTCCGATAGAAATTCAGCGCTGAATTCATGCAACGTTTGGTGCAGTCGGGAATGGGCGATGGTGCAATGGACAAAATCGACCTGGTCGGACGACCAACGCTCCCCCAATAATTGGGCTGCAAGTCCTATGCCGCTGAGGTAAATGTCCGCCAATGCGTGGCCCTGCCGGTGCCACCCCATCAAGATCTCGCGGGTTTCATTCATGCTGTTGAGGGCAGCCTCAGCCAACAAGACCACCTGTCGGTGATCGATTGCTGACTTTTGGTCAAACGTCGAGCCCCCAACCAGACGTGGACTGGCGCCCAGACGAAAATTGGCCTTTGAAACTTGACTTTCAAACGTCCACCGTTTGTTCTGTGAAACAGCCGCCTTCTCAAATTTAAATTGAGCCACTACAACCACCTCTTGTTCGATTTGACGCTCTAGTGTGAAGTAAATTGGAGCCATCCCATTTAGGTGTAAACCCTGAATGTCACGTTTATTGTCAATTTATATTGACACTCGCTGCTTCAGTCCTTAAAGTGAGCTCAGTTGATGTTCAAAAAGGTCAGAGATGCAGCAGTCCCAACCCCAGGCTTTGTACACGCCAGAGCAACGCGCTCGACGTGATGCAACCCAGTGGACATTGGTTCAGGGTGTCTTGGCGCCTGTTCAATTTTTGGTTTTTTTGGTCAGTCTGTACCTGGTATTGAACAGCCTGAAAACCGGTGAGCACACCGATTGGGCCTTGGCGTCGGTGGTGGTCAAAACCCTGGTGCTTTACGCCATCATGATCACGGGCTCCATCTGGGAAAAAGTGGTCTATGGCAAATACCTGTTTGCACACGCATTTTTCTGGGAAGACGTGGTCAGCATGGTGGTCCTGGCCTTGCATACCGCCTACCTGTGGGTGTGGTGGCAAGGCCAATGGTCCTCTGCTGACCAATTGTGGCTGGCTCTGGCCGCCTACGGCACCTACGCCATCAATGCGGCGCAATACATTCGCAAATTGCGCATGGCCCGACTGCAAAAAATCCCCGAAGCCACGATGGCTTCGAATGCTCAGGTGATCTCATGAGCCCTGTCATCCCCATTCGAGCCGAAGCCGCCCAAGGCTGCACCGATGTCATCCCGCTGGTCGAGCGCGGGCAAAGAGAAGTGTTCTGCGGTTTGACCGGCATCATCTGGCTGCACCGAAAAATCCAAGACGCCTTCTTTTTGGTGGTGGGTTCACGGACCTGTGCCCACCTGATTCAGTCGGCAGCCGGCGTGATGATTTTTGCCGAACCCCGATTTGGTACCGCCATCATTGACGAGCGCGATTTGGCCGGCTTGGCAGACACCCATACCGAGCTCGATCGGGTGGTCAATCAACTGCTGTCACGCCGCCCCGAAATCAAATTGCTGTTCTTGGTGGGCTCATGCCCTTCGGAAGTGATCAAACTGGATTTGTCGCGTGCAGCCTCAAGGCTGTCAGCCCAGTATTCCCCCTCGGTGCGCATCCTGAATTATTCAGGCAGCGGCATCGAAACCACTTTCACACAAGGTGAAGATGCTTGCTTGGCCTCGATGGTGCCTGAACTTCGCACGCCTGCATTGGATCCCGCCCCTGAATTGCTGATCGTCGGCACCTTGGCCGATGTGGTGGAAGACCAGTTTTTGCGGATTCTGAACCACATGGGCATTGAGCGTGTGCGCTTTTTCCCGCCGCGCCGTGCAGATGACCAACCGAGCATCGGTGCCCACACGCGTTTGCTTTTGGCGCAACCCTTTTTGGCCGATACCGCACGCGTTCTGCAAGGACGCGGCGCCAAGCTTTTGCCCGCACCGTTTCCACTGGGCGTGGAAGGCACCAGGGCATGGCTTGAAGCAGCAGCCACCGCATTTGAAGTCTCTCGTGAAAGGTTTGAAGCCGCTGTGAGCGCACCCCAGGCCAGGGCCATGGCGTCGCTGGCCAAAGCCAAACTCCACTTGGATGGAAAAAGTATCTTCTTCTTCCCTGACTCGCAACTGGAAATCCCCTTGGCCAGATTTTTGTCACGCGAACTGGGCATGCGTTTGCTGGAAGTAGGGACACCGTATTTACACCGTCAACACATGGCCATGGAATTGGCGTTGTTGCCCGCAGGCACCCTGGTCTCTGAAGGCCAGGATGTAGAAAAACAACTGGACCGGTGCCGCAACCTGCGCCCCGACATGGTGGTGTGTGGCTTGGGATTGGCGAACCCCTTGGAAGCCGAGGGCATGACCACCAAGTGGGCGATTGAATTGGTCTTCACGCCCATTCAGGGCTTTGACCAAGCGGGCGATCTGGCCGAGCTCTTCACCAGACCTTTGGTGCGCCGCATGCGCTTGGCCGCTTAAAGGAGTCCACACCATGCAACTGACACTCTGGACTTACGAAGGACCGCCACACGTGGGCGCGATGCGGGTGGCCACGGCGATGGAGGATGTGCATTACGTGCTGCATGCACCACAAGGTGACACCTACGCCGATTTGTTGTTCACCATGATTGAGCGCCTGCAAAAACGACCACCCGTCACTTACACCACATTTCAAGCGCGCGACTTGGGCGGTGACACCGCAGAATTGTTCAAGACCGCTGCACGCGATGCGTTTAAGCGATTTTCTCCCAAAGCCATGCTGGTGGGAGCCTCTTGCACGGCCGAATTGATTCAAGACGACCCAGGCGGCTTGTGCAAAGCCCTGCAATTGCCGATACCGGTGGTGGCCTTAGAGTTGCCGTCGTACCAGCGCAAAGAAAATTGGGGCGCTTCAGAAACTTTTTACCAACTGGTTCGCCATCTGGCCGCTCCCAAAGCCGCCGATCAAACGAAAGAAGCGACCAAGCCACGGTGCAACATCTTGGGCCCCACCGCCTTGGGATTCAGGCACCGCGATGACTTGGCAGAAATACGCAAGCTGCTGACCGACATGGGCGTGGAGATCAATGTGGTGGCCCCTTTGACGGCCACACCTGACGATATCGCACGCTTGGCCGATGCCGATTTCAATGTGGTTCTCTACCCTGAAATTGCCCAATTGAGCGCGCAGTGGTTGCAAAGAACTTTCCAACAGCCATTCACCAAAACCATTCCCATTGGGCATACCGCAACGTGCGCTTTTATTCGGGAAGTAGCACAACTTGCCGGACTCGATCCAGAAGTCACCTTGTCCAAGGCCGTGTCACGCGCGGCTTGGTACAGCCGCTCGGTTGATTCCAACTACCTGACCGGAAAACGGGTGTTTGTGTTTGGCGATGCAACGCATGCCGTGGCCGCAGCCAAAGTGGCAACGCAAGAAATGGGCTTTACGGTGGTGGGCATTGGAACTTACAGCCGCGAATTTGCGCGGGAAGTGCGTGACGCCGCAAAAATATACGGTGTGGAGCCTTTGATCAGCGACGACTATTTAGAAATAGAAGCACACATCTCGCAATTGAATCCCGAATTGGTCTTGGGCACCCAAATGGAGCGCCACATTGCCAAGCGTTTGGGTGTGCCGTGTGCGGTCATTTCAGCGCCAGTGCATGTGCAAGATTTCCCCGCACGCTATTCACCTCAAATGGGTTTTGAAGGTGCCAGCGTTCTTTTTGACACTTGGGTACACCCGCTGATGATGGGCTTGGAAGAGCACCTGATTGGGATGTTTCGTGGCGACTCTGAGTTCCATGAAGACGCTGCGCCCTCTCACCTCGGTGGCGGTGTTCACGCGCAAAGCCTTCAAGACACAAGCAAAGCGACGCACTTGGATCAGGCACAAAAGACCCCCGAGTCCACCTCTTCAGAAAGTATCACCGTATCAGTATGGGATGCAGGCGCAGAGAAAGAACTCAAAAAAATTCCATTTTTCGTCCGCGGCAAGGCACGGCGAAATACCGAGAAATACGCCACCGAACGCGGCATCTCGGTGATCACGACGGAGACACTGTATGAATCTAAAGCTTACTTCTCACAGTCGTAAACCGCTGCTGCGAGACACCACACCCATCCGATTGGTGGTGGTGACCATGGACACGCACTTTGCGAGTTCATTCAACCGCGCCAATGACCAATTGAAGCGTGACTTTCCAGGCTTGACTTGGAGTTTGCATGCGGCCTCTGAATACGCTGGCAACGATGCGCTCATCGCCAAATGCAAAGCCGACATTGCCTCTGCCGACATTGTGTTGTGCGGCATGTTGTTTCTTGAAGACCACTTTTTGCCGATCCTGGACGATCTGCGCGCCCGTCGCATGCACTGCGATGCGATGATTTGTATGGCCAGTGCCACGGAAGTGACACAACTGACACGCTTTGGTCAGTTTGACATGAGCAAACCCGCCAGCGGCCCCATGGCCTTGTTGAAAAAATTGCGTGGCGGCAGCAAAGACAAGCCCGCTACAGGTGGCGCTACACAAATGAAGATGTTGCGCCGCCTGCCACAATTGCTGCGCTTCATTCCTGGCACAGCCCAAGATGTGCGCTCTTACTTCATCACCTTGCAATATTGGCTGGGTGGCTCTGACGACAATGTCTTGAACATGGTGCGCCACCTGATTGACCGCGGCGCCGATGGTCCTCGCAAATCACTGCGCGGCCAGATCAAGGTTCAAGCTCCAGTTGACTACCCCGAGGTGGGTGTGTACCACCCCCGTATGACCGGCCGGTTCAGTGAAGACACCCAGGCCTTACCCTTACCCCAAGGTATTCCCGTCAAAGGCACCGTCGGTATTTTGTTGTTGCGTTCGTATTTGCTGTCGGGCAATGCGGGTCATTACGATGGCGTAATTTCGGCCTTGGAGGCCAAGGGTTTGCGCGTGATTCCGGCTTTTGCAGCCGGCTTGGACTCGCGCCCAGCCATTGATGCATTTTTCATCAAAAATGGCCAGGTCTGCGTGGACGCCGTGGTCTCGCTCAGTGGTTTTTCTCTGGTCGGTGGCCCTGCCTACAACGATGCCAAAGCCGCAGAAGAGGTGTTGGCCAAACTGGACGTGCCCTACGTGGCCGCGCATCCCGTTGAATTTCAGACGCTTGACCAATGGGGCGGCTCTGACCGTGGTTTGTTGCCAGTAGAAAGCACCATCATGGTGGCCATTCCAGAGCTCGACGGCTCGACCAGCCCCATCGTTTTTGGCGGGCGTCCAGGCGCAGCGGGTGTGACCTGCACAGGCTGTCACCATGCCTGTACATTTGGTGAAAGTACCAACGCGCAAGACATGCATTCATGCCCAGAGCGCGCCATCATGTTGGCGGCGCGGGTCAGCAAGATGGTGGCCTTGAAGCGCAGTGAGCGGCAAGACCGCAACGTGGCCATTGTGCTGTTCAACTTTCCGCCCAATGCAGGCAACATCGGCACAGCGGCTTTTCTGTCTGTTTTTGAGTCGTTGTGGTACACCCTGACAGCCATGAAAGCGCAGGGTTACCTGGTGGATATGCCAGAGAGCGTGGACGAATTACGCGATGCTTTGCTTTACGGCAACGCTGCTCAACACGGAACAGATGCCAATGTGCATGCTTTGATATCTGCAGACGATCACATCAAGCGCGAGCGATGGCTCAAAGAGATTGAAGCGCAGTGGGGCCCCGCTCCTGGCCAACAGTTGAGCAACGGCAGTTCCATATTCGTGTTGGGTAAACAGTTTGGCAATGTGCTGGTCAGTGTGCAACCGTCCTTTGGCTACGAAGGCGATCCGATGCGCTTGTTGTTTGAAAAAGGGCTGACACCGACGCATGCTTTTTCCGCCTTTTATCGATACCTGCGTGAAGATTTCAAAGCCCATGCGGTGCTTCACTTTGGCACCCATGGAGCGTTGGAATTCATGCCAGGTAAGCAATCTGGCATGAGCGGCGCTTGCTGGCCCGACCGTTTGATTGACGATTTACCAAATATCTATTTGTACGCGTCCAACAACCCTTCAGAGGGTGCGATTGCCAAGCGTCGTTCAGGCGCGACCTTGATCAGTTACCTGACACCGCCCATTGCACAAGCGGGTTTGTACAAAGGTTTGAACGAGTTGAAGTCATCGCTTGATCGTTGGCGCGCAATGGACAGAGGTGATTCCGAGCGCATTGATTTGGCAGTGGTCATCCAAGCGCAAGCCGCACAACTGGATTTGGTGCCTGCAGAGCCTGCGTGGGACGCTGCCGTCATGGGTTCCACATTAGACATAACAGTGATGCACTTGGCTGAACAAATGCTCGAGCTCGAATACACCCTGATTCCACATGGTTTGCATGTAGCCGGTCGTCCTCCGAGCGCAGCTCAGCAGGTTGACATGTTATTGGCCATGGCCGATGCCAACCATGGCATGCAGTTGGAGCGCGCAGCTGTCGAGGCTTTGGTGGAGGGTCATTCACCAGAGCATGCATTGACGACTGCTGGCTTGCCGCGCCACCACGCCAGTCTAGACGTTTTGCGTGAGTTGGTGGCGCCTCAGGCCCACTTGGCTGTTGACACCGAAGTATCTGCCATGTTGCGCGCTTTGGACGCGCGCTACATTCGTCCTGCACCGGGGGGCGATATTTTGCGCACACCGGCTGTGTTGCCGACGGGCCGCAACATCCACGGATTTGACCCCTTCAGAATTCCAAGTGCCATGGCCGTTCGTGATGGCAAATTACATGCCCAGTTGTTGATTGACCGCCACTGTTCCGATGGCAACCCATTACCAGAATCCATTGCCATGGTGCTTTGGGGGAGCGACAACCTGAAGAACGAAGGCGCACCCATTGCGCAGGCGTTGGCCTTGATGGGCGCCATGCCCCGCTTTGACAGCTATGGTCGAATCGCAGGTGCTACGCTCATCTCTTTAGAGGAGTTGGGTCGTCCACGCATTGACGTGATCATGACGCTGTCAGGTATCTTCCGCGACCTGATGCCATTGCAAATCAAATTGTTGGCGGAAGCCGCTTATCTGGCAGCATCGGCAGACGAGCCGCTAGAAATGAACTGGATCCGCAAGCATACGTTGGCCTATCAACAAGAGCATGGCTGCACTTGGGAGACTGCTGCTTTGCGGGTTTACGGCAATGCAGAGGGTGCCTATGGCTCCAACGTCAACAACTTGGTGGAGAGCAGTCGCTGGGACGATGAAGGTGAACTGGCTGAAACCTACAAACGACGCAAAGGCTTTGCCTACGGTCGCACGGGACGTGCTGTACAACAAACAGCGCTCTTGCAAACTGCTTTAGCTGATGTGCAACTGACCTACCAAAACCTCGATTCCGTAGAGTTGGGTGTCACCACCGTGGACAACTACTTTGACACCTTGGGCGGTATCACCCAAGCGGTCAAGGTGGCCAAAGGCGGCAAAACACCACCCGTCTACATTGGTGATCAAACCAAAGGAAAAGCGGGTGTTCGCTCGTTGAAAGAACAAGTGTCCATCGAAATTCGCACACGCATGCTCAACCCGAAGTGGTTCGAAGGCATGTTGGAGCATGGTTACGAAGGCGTAAGACAAATAGAAGCCCATGTGACCAACACCATGGGCTGGTCTGCTACCACAGGCCAAGTGCAACCATGGGTTTACAAGCAACTGTCTGAGACATTCATGCTTGACCCTGCCATGCGTGATCGCTTGGCCAAACTGAATCCGACGGCCTCTGCCCGCGTGGCCAACCGTTTGATCGAAGCGTCTGAACGCAACTATTGGCAGCCCGATGCTGAAACCCTGCAAGCGCTTCGCCAAGCCAGTGACGAATTGGAAGATCGCCTAGAAGGTGTATATGAAGGAGTTCCCGCATGAACGTTGAAACCTTACCGTTTCCTACAGTGAAACGCAATCCAAAATTGGATGGAGAGGGCAGCTTGCAAGTTCAGCTAGACCCGGATGTGAAAATTGGCAATGCCAAAGTCTTTGCCATTTATGGCAAGGGCGGCATTGGCAAGAGCACCACATCGTCTAACTTGTCAGCCGCCTTTTCGAAAATGGGCAAAAGGGTGCTGCAAATTGGATGCGATCCCAAGCACGACAGCACATTCACCTTGACAAAGAAAATGCTTCCTACTGTGATTGATGTGCTGGAGTCCATCGACTTTCACGCTGAAGAATTGCGCGTCGAAGACTTTGTGTTTGAAGGCTACAACGGCGTGATGTGTGTGGAAGCCGGCGGACCACCTGCAGGCACAGGGTGCGGTGGTTATGTGGTGGGGCAGACGGTGAAATTGCTCAAAGAGCATCACCTGCTGGAGGACACCGATGTGGTGATTTTTGATGTGTTGGGCGATGTGGTGTGCGGTGGATTTGCCGCACCTTTGCAACACGCTGATCGCGCCATGATCGTCACTGCCAATGACTTTGACTCCATCTTCGCGATGAACCGAATCGTGCAAGCGATTGGCGCCAAAGCCAAGAATTACAACGTTCGTTTGGGGGGCGTCATTGCCAACCGCAGTGCTGCCACCGATCAAATTGACAAATACAACGACCGCATTGGTTTGAAGCTGGCCGCGCATTTCCCGGATCTGGATGTGATTCGTAGAAGCCGCCTTAAAAAATCAACACTGTTTGAGATGGAGCACTCACCCGAGCTGGAGGCTGTGCAAAAAGAATACATGCGACTGGCTGCGAACATGTGGCTGGGCGGAGAGGCCTATTCCGCAGTTCCCATGAAAGACCGCGATATTTTTGATCTGTTGGGCTTCGATTGAGGTTTTGAATCATGAGTGACATCACTTACGAACAACGTCGCGGTCAAATCGAAAACTACTTCGACCGCACAGCCGCTGCCGCGTGGGAAAAATTGACCTCCGATGCGCCGGTGGGCCGCATTCGATCCTCGGTGCGTGCGGGGCGCGATCAAATGCGGTCGACTTTGGTGTCATGGTTAGGTCAAGACCTCAAGGGAAAACGCATTTTGGATGCAGGCTGTGGCACAGGCGCATTGGCGGTTGAAGCAGCGCGCTTGGGTGCTCAGGTGGTGGCCATTGATTTGTCTCCAACTTTGGTCGACTTGGCACGGGAAAGAATCCCAGCGGATGTTGCACATTTGGTTGAGTTTCACAGCGGCGACATGCTCGACAAGGGATTAGGTCACTTTGACCATGTGGTGGCCATGGACTCCATCATTCACTATGACACAGAAGATGCTGTCCATGCGTTAGCACAGTTGGCCGAGCGAACCAGCCAATCCATTGTGTTTACCTTTGCACCCCGCACACCCATGTTGGCCTTGATGATCTCTGTGGGTCGCTTGCTTCCCAGGGGCGACCGTGCACCTTGGCTAGAGCCGATGGCTGAGACACGCATTGCTGAACTCATGAAGACGCAGCCATCATTAAACGACTGGCAATGTGCCCGAGCACACAAAGTTTCCAGTGGTTTTTACAAATCCAAGGCGATGGAGTGGGTACGCTCATGAGAGCCAAAGCGTTTTCCAAGTTTGCCAAGCAAATGCCTGTGAGTTGGCTGCCGTTTGCGGACGTGGCCAGCCCAGGCTTGCCCATGGCCCGTTTGTTGCGCTTGTCATTGTTCAAGTTCACCATGGGCATCACCACCGCCTTGATGATCGGCACGCTGAACCGCGTCATGATTGTGGAATTGTTTGTGCCCGCTTGGTTGGTGTCATTGATGTTGGCGCTTCCCCTGCTGGTGGCACCTTTCAGGGCAGTCACGGGCTACCAATCCGATGTCCACATCTCCGCCTTTGGATGGCGCCGAGTGCCCTATATGTGGGGCGGTACCCTGATTCAATTCTTGGGGCTTGCGGTCATGCCTTTTGCATTGCTGGTCTTATCGGGGGGTGGGCAAGTTCCTGTGCCTGAATGGGTGGGACAAGGCGCTGCTGCCATCGCATTCTTGATGGTGGGTGCAGGTTTGCAAACCTCGCAAACCGCAGGTCTGGCCTTGGCCACCGATCAAGCCAGTGAAGAGACCCGGCCACGCGTCGTGGCCCTGATGTACACCATGCTCTTGGTCGGAGCCGTTGTTGGCAGCTTGGCGTACAGCTTTTTGCTCGCCACCTTCACACCCGAAATTTTGGTTCAAGTTGTGCAAGGCACGGCGCTGGTGGTGTTGCTGCTCAACGGCGTTGCGCTTTGGAAGCAAGAGCCTCGCAATCACGAGCGTGTCAAGGCAATGAGAGCCGAAATTAGGCGCCCATTCAAAGAAGTTTGGGGTGAATTTATTGCTTTGCCCAACGCGAAGCGCTTTTTATGGGCCACTGCTTTAGGCACCATGGGATTCAACATGCAAGACATTGTTCTTGAGCCCTATGGCGGTGAAATTTTGAAATTGAGTGTGGGAGCTACCAGTGCACTGACAGCGATGCTGTCTGCGGGTGGCTTGTTGGGCTTTTATGTGGCTGGCCGCCAATTGGCAAAGGGCATAGACCCGATGCGCATGGCAGCCTATGGGGCGTTGGCAGGCTTACCTGCATTTTCAGCCGTGATCTTTTCAGCGCCCCTGGATGCGGGTTGGCTGTTCAGGTTTGGCGCCATGGGCATTGGCTTTGGTGGTGGCTTATTTGCAGTAGGTACTTTGTTTACGGCCATGCGCATCGAGTCGAACTTTATAGGTTTGGCCTTGGGTGCTTGGGGCGCGGTGCAAGCCGTCGCCGCTGGCCTGGCCATGTTCTTTGGCGGTGCATTGCGCGACATCGTGAATACATTGGTCTCGCAAGGCGCTTTAGGCGAAGGTTTGACGGACCCCTCAGTGGCGTACAGCATGGTCTACCACGTTGAAATGCTTTTGTTGTTTCTCACCCTGGTTGCTGTAGGACCCTTGGTCAAACGCAGCAGCTCTTTTTCAATCGCTGTCCCTTCAACCCTCGGTTTGACCGAGTCACGCATTTAATTGTTCAAAGGAGAAGACGTTATGCAAACCGTTGGCAACATCACTGGTTATATCGATTTAGCCCAAATACTGCTTTATGTATTTTGGATATTTTTTGCTGGCCTTATTTGGTATCTGGTCACCGAAAACCACCGCGAAGGCTATCCCATGGAGTCCAGCAGCAGCGGACGGGCCGTGGTCAAGGGCTTCCCCATTCCAGCTCCCAAAACCTTCTTGCTCGAAGGTGGAAAAAGCGTCACGGTGCCTGACCTGACACGCAAAGAACCCGCCTACAACGCTGTATCAACCAATCCAAGTTCAGGCGCCCCCATCGAGCCGCAAGGAAACGCCATGACCGCAGCCGTAGGCCCAGGCGCTTACACGATGCGCGAGGATGTCCCCGAGCTGACATCCCATGGCGCGCCTCTGATTCAACCTTTACGGGTTGCCAGCGATTACACCGTCGCACCACAAGACGTCGACCCACGCGGTCTGCCCGTCATGGCTGGCGATGGCAAACAAGGCGGCACGGTCAAGGACATTTGGATAGATTCTGCTGAGATGATGTTCCGATATTTGGAAGTGGAAATCGCGGGTGGTCGTACCGTTTTGCTGCCCATCACGTTTTCCCTAATTCGCAGAAACCAAGTAGAAGTGCATGCTGTCTATGCTCGCCATTTTTCTGATGTGCCTGCCCTGAAAAATCCAGATCAGGTCACAAAATTGGAAGAAGAAAAAATCAGTGCTTACTACGGGGCCGGAACTTTATATGCCGATGCCAAACGCAGTGAGCCGCTGATCTAAAGCTTCGCGGCCATGCGTGTTGAATGAACAGCTGAAGAGGAATCAAATGCCCATCGAAAACCTTGGTCATGAATACGAGTTTGAACCGCAGTACGGCCTGCCTGAAAGATTGCCTTCTGATGAGTTCATAGTTTGGCAAGGCTCACCCGAAGTCGCAGCACTTGCCTCTTCTGCCTTTCACATTAAAAAGCTGGTCATCTATTTTGCGGTGCTCATAGTGGCCTGTGCGTGGCCGGCTTTGGTAGAAGGTGCTGGTGTCATGGCGGTGATGCTGTCCATCAAATGGATTGTGCCACTGGCCCTCGTCGGCCTGGGTTCCGTGTGGCTGATGGCTTACATGACTTCTCGCACGACGGTGTACACCTTGACCAACAAGCGGGTGGTCATGCGTTTGGGCATCGTTTTCACCGTGTCGTTCAACTTCCCGTTGAAACAAGTGGCATCAGCGGATATTCGGACGCTGCAGAACGGCTTTGGGGACATCACTTTGGCGTTGAAAGGTTCAGACCGCATTGCATGGATTCATTTGTGGCCCAGTGTGAGGCCCTGGAAGATTAACAAACCCGAGCCCACCCTGCGCGCCATACCCCATGTTGAAGAGGTGTCCGTCAAGTTGCGAAATGCATGGTCACAACATACAAGTCTTCCTGCTAATGCGACTGCTTCTGTCACAAATGGAAAATCCAATTCAAATGAACTTCAAGTGAGTCTGACATGAGCGGATTGCAAGCATCCACCTTGACACGCAAAGCCACACCGGATCACTTTCCTCAGTGGGTTTTGTATTGCGCAGCGGGCATCATCGCGTTCTCGCTCATTTCTGTCGGCCTCGTTCGCATCACCGGCAACGGTCCAGACCAAAAAGCCGCAACCCCCACTGTCCAACGATCACTGGTTTTTCAGGATCACAAGGACGGCGGTGTCCGTGTGGAAGACGGTGTGACTGGAAAAACCTTGACGGTTTTGCAAGGCGAGCAAGGCTTTGTGCGAGGCACTCTGCGTGCCTTGACGCGAGAGCGGTACTCGCGGGGCATTGGTTCTGAGGTGCCCTTTGAATTGATTGCCCGGGTGGATGGCCGCGTCACTTTGTTTGACCCGAGCACTGGACAACGGGTGGACTTGGAGTCCTTTGGACCGACCAACACAGGTGAGTTCGCACGGTTCTTAGCCATGCAGCCTGAATAAAGACGCAACAGCTTTGTTTTAAGAAACTGGAATATTCGTTTATGCAAACCACTTCAACCATTGACAGCGCTGAAAAAGCATCTAATAAAGCCGTCGAGAGCACGATGCTCAGCCCACGCTTTTATACGACAGACTTTGCTGCTATGGACAAACTGGACATGTCCCCCATGAGAGCGGAGTGGGACAAAATGATGGCTGAATACGAGGGTGACAATAACCACGATCACTTCCAGCGTGATGAAGAGTTTGCCAAGGAACTGGCCGAAAGATTTTCACAAGTCAGTCCTGAAATGCGTCAAGAGTTTTTAGATTTTTT
>CAJBLW010000200.1 GCA_903953985.1 uncultured Burkholderiales bacterium | reverse complement strand
TGAATATTTTGATCACGCGTTCACGACAACAATCCAAGGAGACAAGACATGAAAAAGACCATCACACGCCGCATGACCCTGGCCACGCTCAGCAGTTTGGCCCTGATGGGCGCAGGCAGCACCTTGGTCCAAGCCCAGACGGCTTACCCGAGCCAGCCCATCAAGTTCATCGTGCCCTACCCTGCAGGCGGGACCACCGATGTGCTGGCCCGCATGGTCGCGCAAAAAATGCAAGAGAGTTGGCAGCAGACGGTGGTGGTTGAAAACAAGCCCGGCGCAGGCGGCACCATTGGCAACAACCTGGTGGCCAAGGCCCCGGCCGATGGCTACACGGTGTTGTTTGGCATCGTGGCGCTGGTGCAGCAAATGACCTTGATGAAGCTGCCCTACGACCCGATCAAGGACTTCGCCCCCATCAGCCGCGTCGCCATCACCCCGGCCGTGTTTGCAGCCAGCACCACGTTGCCGGTCAACAACCTCGCCGAGTTGATCAAGTTGGTCAAGGCCAACCCCGGCAAGTACAGCTTTGGCACCTACGGCCCCGGCACTTCGGCTCACCTGCAAGGCGAGCTGCTCAACTTGCAGACGGGTATAGATTTGTTGCACATCCCTTACCAAGGCGCAGCGCCTTTGGTCACGGCCATGCTGGGCGGGCAGTTGTCCACCGCCTTCATGGACGCAGGCTCTTCCCGTCAGCACATTCCCAAGTTCAAGGTACTGGGTGTGACGGGCAGTGATCGTTTGTCGTGGTTGCCCAATGTGCCCACGTTCAAGGAGCAGGGCCTCAACTCCTTCGAGCCCATGGGCTGGGTAGGCCTGCTTTTGCCAGGGGCCACGCCCAAGCCGGTGGTGGACAAGTTCTCGGCCGAGACCCAGCGCATCCTCAAGCTGCCCGATGTGCGTGAAAAGATCGAAGCCATGGGCCTGATTCCCGGTGGCGAAACCTCGGACAGCTTTGGCAAGGTCATGAAGAGCGATGCAGACATTTACGCCCGCATCATCCGCGACGCCAAGATCACCCTGAACTGAACGTGGCATGAAAACCCGCGTCACCGAATTGCTGGGCATCCGCTACCCCATCATCCAGGGCGGCATGCAGTGGGTGGGCAAGGCCGAGCTGGTCTCGGCCGTGTCCAACGCGGGGGGCTTGGGCGTGCTCACGGCCCTCACCCAGCCCACACCGCAGGCGCTGGCGCAAGAGATTGCCCGCACCCGCACCCTGACCGACCAGCCCTTTGGCGTGAACCTCACCATATTGCCTTCGATCAACCCGCCGCCCTATGGCGAGTACCTGCAGGTCATCATCGACAGCGGCGTCAAAATTGTGGAAACGGCGGGAAACAGCCCCAAGGACTTTATTGGCCGCATGAAGGACGCGGGCATCACCATCGTGCACAAATGCACCTCGGTACGCCACGCGCTGAGCGCCGAGCGCAATGGGGTGGACATGATCAGCATCGACGGCTTTGAATGCGCGGGCCACCCCGGCGAAGACGATGTGCCCGGCCTGGTCCTGATCCCCTTGGCTTGTCAGGCGCTGCGTGTGCCGGTCATTGCCTCGGGCGGCATTGCCGATGGGCGCGGCATGGCCGCCGCCATGGCTTTGGGCGCCGAAGGCGTGAACATGGGCACCCGCTTCTTGGTCACGCAAGAAGCACCGGTGCACGACAACATCAAACAAGCCTTGGTGGGTGCCACCGAGCGCGACACGAAACTGATGTTCCGCACCCTGCGCAACACCACCCGCGCCTGGAGCAACGCCGTGTCGCAAGAGGTGGTGGCCACCGAAAACCGCGCAGGTGGTTGCAGCTTTGAGGACATCCGCTACCTGGTGGCCGGGCAGCGCGGCAACCAGGCCCTGCAGTCGGGCGACGTCAACGGTGGCGTGGTCGCAGCAGGCCAGGTGATTGGCCTGATCGACGATGTGCCGACCTGCGCCGACCTGATCGAGCGCATGGTGGCCGACTGCCGCGCCGCCTTGTCGCGTGCGCAGGCCTGGGCACATCCCCCTTGAGCGCCCGCTCAGTTTCACCCCCAAGCAAGCATGACAACCCTAGGAGACAAACCATGACAAAAACCCCATCGACCCAGCGCCGTTTAATGATGGCCCTTTTGGCGGCGGTGTGCACCACATCCGCCCTGCCCCTGTGGGCCCAGTCCACAGGCAGCAACACCGTCAAGCTCATCGTGGGTTACGCCCCAGGCGGGCCCGTGGATTCATCGGCGCGGGTGTTTGCACCCGTGCTCAGCCGCGAACTGGGCCAGCCCGTGATTGTGGAAAACCGGCCCGGCGCAGGCGGTGCGGTGGCGGGCAACACCGTGGTCAGGGCCGCGCCCAATGGCCTGGAGATTTTTTATGCCGCCAGCCCCACCATGACCATCAGCCCCCATGTGCTCAAAGCCATGGCCTTTGACCCGCTCAAGGACATGACGCCGCTGGCCACCATCCTCAGCTATGCCAACGTGCTGGTCATCAACCAGAACCAACCCTTCAAGACTTTGCCCGAGTTGGTGGCCTTTGGCAAAGCCAACCCGGGTAAATTGGCCTACGGCTCGGCCGGCATGGGCGCATCGAACCACCTGAGTGGCGAGTTGTTCGCGCGGCGTGCGGGCATCACCATGACCCATGTCCCCTACAAGGGCAACGCCCCGGCCATGACCGACGTGATGGGCGGACAGATCCAGATGATGTTTGACATCGTGGGCGGTGCCAAGGCCCACATCGATGGCGGCAAAGTGCGCCCCCTGGCCGTGACCTCCAAAGAGCGCAACCCGGCGCTGCCGCAACTGCCCAGCATGAGCGAGTTGGGCGTCCGTGATTACGACGTTGGGGGGTGGTACGGCCTGTATGGCCCGCTGGGCATGAGCGCCGAACTCAGCCAGAAGATCACGGCCGCCACAGCGCGCGCGCTGCAAGACCCCGAGCTGAACAAGCGCTGGGTGGATCAGGGTTACGTGATTTGGAATGCCAAGCCCGCCGACCTGGCCGAGCGCATGCGCCGCGAGCACGCGCTGTGGGCCGAAGTCACCAAAGGCATGACGTTTGAATAAAACATGTCTTTGCAATTGACCCCCCCCACCCGCACCCATACGCGCATTCACCACCTGTTTGACAACCGCGTTGCGCAGGCTCCGGCGCATCCTTTCCTGTACCTCACGCAGGGGGTGATGACGCTGGGGCAGTTGGCGCAGCAGGTGGATCTGCTGGAGGCCGAACTGCGCCAAGCGGGTGTGCGCGTGGGTGACCGGGTGCTGGTGGCCGCCGAAAACTGCCCCGAGCATGTGGCGCTGGTGTTGGCCTGCAGCCGTGTCGGGGCGTGGGCCTGCGGGGTCAATGCCCGTGTGACGGTGTCTGAGCTGGCGGGCTTTGCCGACAAGGCCGATGCGCGTGTGTTGTATTTCACAGTGGGCGTGTCCGAAGCGGCGCGCCAGCACGCCGCGCAGCACGACACCCAAGCGAGCGTGCTGCCGGGCTTGCAGCGCGCCGCCGTCAGGCCGCAGGCCACGGCGCAGACCGGCGATTTGGCTGAGCAGGTCGCCGCGATCATCTTCACCTCGGGCACCACGGGCCAGCCCAAGGGCGTGATGCTCACGCACGCGGGGCTGTTGCAGTTTGCCCGGATCTCGGCGCAGTCGCGCCAACTGGGGCCGTCGGACCGGTCATACGCTTATTTGCCCATGACGCACATCTTTGGCCTGGGCACGGTGCTCATGGCCTCGCTGCATGCGGGCTCGGGCCTGCTCATGCGCAGCCAGTTCGACCCGGCCGACGTGTTCGAAGCACTGGCCCACCAGGGTATGACGCAGTTGCAAGGCCCGCCCGCCATGTTCACCCGCTTGTTGGCCTGGCTCGACAGTCAAGGCATTGCGCAACCGACGGCGCCCGATTTGCGTTACGTCTACACCGGCGCTGCCCCGCTCGACCTGAGCGTCAAGCAAGCGATTGAGGCACGCTTTGGCAAAGTCTTGCACCACGGCTATGGCTTGTCGGAATACGCGGGCGCTTTGACGCTTTGCCGCTTGAACGAACGGCGTGCCGACACCAGCGCCGGTTATTTGGTCGAGGGGGCCGAGCTGCGCATCATGGGCCCACAAGGGCAAGACCTGCCAGCAGGCGAGACGGGCGAGATCTGGATGCGCGGCGTGGGCCTGATGCCGGGTTACTTTTGCGACCCCGAGATCACCGCGCAGGTCATGAAGCCCGGCGGCTGGTACGCCAGCGGCGACCTGGGCCGACAAGACACCGATGGCGCCTTGCAGGTGGTGGGGCGTCTGAAGGAAATGATCATTCGCTCGGGCTTCAATGTGTACCCCGGCGAGGTCGAGGCGATTTTGCTGGCCTGGCCCGGTGTGCAAAAAGCGGCGGTGGTCGGGCGTAAAGCGGCCGATGGCAACGAGGACATCCTGGCCTTCATTGAAGCCAAGCCCGGCGTGCAGCTGGACCTTCAGGCCCTGAAGGCCCATGCCCATGAACACTTGTCGCCTTACAAGCGGCCCTCGGTCATGGCCTTGGTGCCCGACATGCCCATGACGCTCAGCGGCAAAGTGCTCAAGCGCGAGCTGCTTGAACAATGGACTGCAGGCCAAGCGCACAAGGCATGACCCCGCTTCTTGACTTGTAAAGGCGGACTTTCACAAAGACAGACGGCGTCCCGGCCCCAACTGCGCGAAGATCGACCCTATGACGACCTCCTCAAATTTAGACGACAAACAAGTGGCCCACCTGCGCAGCTGGGAAGGCCGCAGCGAAATGCTGACCGATGAAATCGTGGCCGCTCCATTGCGGGGCCAAAGCGCCCTGCTCGACCGCGATGACACCCGCCAAGCTGCGGGCAGCGAGGTGCCGCCCCTGTGGCACTGGCTGTATTTTTTGCCGCAGGCCCCGCAAAGCCAGATCGGGCCCGACGGCCACCCTTTGCGCGGTGGCTTTTTGCCGCCCGTGCCCCTGCCCCGGCGCATGTGGGCTGGCGGCCGTCTGCAGTGGCAGAGCCATCCGCTGCGCGTGGGCGACGCTGCGCAAAAGCATTCGCGCATCGCCTCGGTCAAGCACAAGGCGGGCCGCACGGGCGACCTGTTGTTTGTCGAAGTCGAACACGCCTTTCACAACGCCCAAGGCCTGTGCCTGACGGAAACGCACGACATCGTGTACCGCGCAGCGGCCGTGCCCGGCGCGCCCGAAGTACCGCCCACCGCCGCCGAGACGGGTGCACCTTGGGTGCGCGAGTTTGTGCCCGATCCGGTGTCGCTGTTTCGCTATTCGGCGCTCACCTTCAACGGCCACCGCATCCACTACGACCGCAGCTACGTCACGCAAGAGGAAGGCTACCCCGGCCTTATCGTGCACGGCCCGCTGATCGCCACTTTGCTGGTGGACCTGGTGCGCAGACAAGTGCCTGGTGCGCGCCTGGCCTCGTTCCAGTTCCGTGCGGTGCGCCCCACTTTTGACCTGCACCCCTTCCGTTTGAACGGCCGCCCGTCTGCCGATGGCAAAACCATTGACCTTTGGTCCTGCGACCACGAAGGCTGGCTCACCATGCAAGCGCAGGCCACCTTGGCCTGAAGCTTTGATTCCTCTTTGTTTTCTCTTCATTTGCACCGCCTAACACCACCGCCCACCCCATGAACACCTCACCCGATCAGTACCAAGACATTCGCGACGCCGTGCGTGCCCTGTGCGCCCAGTTCCCTGACGAGTACCACCGCAAGGTCGACGAAAAACGCGGCTACCCCGAAGAGTTTGTCGACGCGCTCACCAAGGCCGGCTGGATGGCCGCGCTGATTCCGCAGGAATACGGCGGCTCGGGCCTGTCCATGGCCGAGGCCTCGGTCATCATGGAAGAGATCAACCGTTCGGGCGGCAACTCGGGCGCATGCCACGGCCAGATGTACGTGATGAACTCCATCGTGCGCAGCGGCTCTGACGCGCAAAAAAACACGCTCTTGCCCAAGATCGCCACCGGCGAGTTGCGCATCCAGTCCATGGGCGTGACCGAACCCACCACCGGCAGCGACACCACCAAGCTCAAAACCACCGCCGTGCGCAAGGACGGCCGCTGGGTGATCAACGGCCAAAAGGTCTGGATCTCGCGCATCCAGCACAGCGACCTGATGATCTTGCTGGCCCGCACCACGCCCGCCGACCAGGTCACCAAGCGGTCTGAGGGCTTGTCGTGCTTCCTGATCGATTTGAAGCAGGCCATTGGCAACGGCCTGACCGTGCGGCCGATTTTGAACATGGTCAACCACGAGACCAACGAGCTGTTTTTTGACAACCTGGAGATTCCAGAAGACGCACTCTTGGGCGAAGAGGGCAAGGGCTTCAAGACCTTGCTCGACGGCCTGAACGCCGAGCGCGTGCTGATCGCTGCCGAGTGCATTGGCGACGGCTACTGGTTCATCGACCGCGCCACCAAATACGCCAAAGACCGCGTGGTGTTCGGTCGCCCCATTGGCCAAAACCAAGGCGTGCAGTTTCCGATTGCCGACGCTTTCATTGAGCTGGAAGCCGCCAATCTGATGCGCTGGAAAGCCTGCGAAAAAATCGACGCGATGCAAAACGCCGGGGCCGAAGCCAACATGGCCAAGTACCTCGCGGCCAAGGCCAGCTGGGAAGCGGCCAACGTCTGCCTGCAAACGCACGGCGGCTTTGGCTTTGCGTGCGAATACGACATCGAGCGCAAGTTCCGCGAGACCCGCCTGTACCAAGTTGCGCCGGTCTCGACCAACATGATTTTCAGCTACGTGGCCGAGCACATCTTAGGCTTGCCCCGCTCCTTCTGACATGACCGCGCCAAGACCCCTGGACGGTATCACCGTCGTCTCTCTCGAACACGCGATCGCCGCGCCGTTTTGCACCCGTCAACTGGCCGACTTGGGCGCACGCGTCATCAAGATCGAGCGGCCCGGCTCCGGCGACTTTGCCCGTGCCTACGACACGCGGGTGCGCGGCCAGGCCTCGCACTTTGTGTGGACCAACCGCTCCAAAGAAAGCCTGACGCTCGACCTCAAACACCCCGACGCGATGGCCGTTCTGCGCGACCTGCTCAAAGATGCCGACGTGCTGGTGCAAAACCTCGCGCCTGGTGCTGCCGCGCGCATGGGCTTGTCGTTTGAAGCCCTCAGCGCCACCCACCCCAAGTTGATCGTCTGCGACATTTCGGGCTATGGCGAAGACGGACCTTATCGGGACAAGAAAGCCTATGACCTCTTGATCCAGAGCGAGGCGGGTTTGTTGTCGATCACCGGCACGCCCGATGCACCGTCCAAAGCCGGCAACTCGATGGCCGACATCGCAGCCGGCATGTATGCCTACACCAACATCCTCTCAGCTCTGCTTTTGCGCGGCAAGACCGGCCAGGGCAGCCACATCGACGTGTCCATGCTGGAAGCCTTGAGCGAGTGGATGGGCTACCCGCTGTACTACGCTTTTGAAGGCGCTGCGCCGCCCCCACGCACGGCGGCTTCGCACGCCAGCATCTACCCTTATGGCCCGTTTGCAGCGGGCGATGGCGGCACGGTGATGCTCGGCCTGCAAAACGAGCGCGAGTGGAAGGTCTTTTGCGAGGGGGTGCTGGGCGATGCGGCCTTGGCCACCGATGCACGCTTTTGCACCAACGCCTTGCGCAACACCCACCGCGCCGAGCTGCAGCAACTGATTTTGGGTGTGTTTGCGGCCATGACCACGGCCGAAGTTGAAGCCCGGCTGGACCAAGCACAAATTGCCAACGCCCGCATGAACGACATGGCGGGTGTTTGGGCGCACCCGCAGCTGCAGGCTCGCCAGCGCTGGCAACCCGTGGGCTCGCCCGCAGGGGACATCCCCGCCCTGCTGCCCCCTGGGCGCAACAACCGATACGACTACCGCATGGACCCCGTGCCCGCCGTGGGCGAGCACACCGAGGCCATCTTGCGCGAGCTGGGCCTGGACGACGCGGCCGTGCAAGCGCTGCGCCAAGCCCAGTCTATTTGACCCCCCATTTCCAGGAGACCGCATGACCTCTTACTCTGCCCAACTCGCCACCTTTGCAGCGCAGCTGCGTTTTGAAGACATTCCCGAGTCGGTGGTTCGCAAGACCGAAGACCTGCTGGTCGACTGGTTTGGTGCCACCGTGGGTGGACATGGTTCGCGCCCTGTGGAGAACATCAACCGCTTTGCGCGAGCGATGGGATCGGCCCAGGCTTCGGCGCAGAGTGCTGCCGAGGTGATCGTGGACGGCACCCAAAATTCGCCCTACCTGGCCGCCATGGTCAACGCTGCTGCGTCGCACGTGGCAGAGCAAGACGATGTGCACAACGGTTCGGTGTTCCATCCGGCCACGGTGGTGTTTTCTCCTGCGGTGGCGGTGGCGCAGGCGCTGGGTGCCAGCGGTCAACAGTTGCTGGCCGCGTCGGTGGTGGGCTACGAAGTGGGCATTCGCGCAGGCGAATTTCTGGGGCGATCGCACTACCGTGTGTTCCACACCACCGGCACTGCGGGCACGTTGGCCGCGGCTGCCGCCGTGGGGCATTTGCTGGGGCTCAATGCCCGTCAGATGCAGCACGCTTTGGGTTCGGCCGGCACGCAGTCTGCCGGTTTGTGGGAGTTTTTGCGCACAGCCGCCGACAGCAAGATCCTGCACACCGCGCATGCCGCCGGCGCAGGCCTGATGTCGGCTTACCTGGCCCAGGATGGTTTTACCGGTGCCGCCGACATTTTTGAAGGACCGCAGGGCATGGCCGCTGGCATGTCCAGCGATGCCGACCCGGCCCGCTTGATCGACGGCTTGGGCACCCGTTGGGCCACGGCGGAAACCTCGTTCAAGTACCACGCCAGCTGCCGCCACACCCACCCCGCGGCCGATGCTTTGCTGCACGTCATGCAAAGCCATGGGCTCAAGCCATCGGACTTGGCCAAAGTCGTCACGCACGTGCACCAGGGGGCCATCGATGTGCTGGGCCCGGTGGTGAATCCCACCACGGTGCACCAGAGCAAATTTTCGATGGGCACGGTACTGGCCATGGCGGCGCAGTTTGGCCACGCCGGCCTGAACGAATTCGAGCAAGCCTTCCAGACTGAGGCCACTCAGGCTTTGCGCGACAAGGTGGAGATGGTCCTGGACCCGGAAGTGGACGGCGCCTACCCCAAGCGCTGGATCGGCAAAGTGAGCGTCACCACCACCGACGGACGCGTGCTGCACGGCCGCGTGGACGAGCCCAAGGGCGACCCGGGTAACACCCTCTCGCGCCAAGAGATCACCGACAAGGCCATGCGCCTGGCCGCCTTCAGCGGTGGGGCCACACCCGAGGCCATGCGCAAAGCGCTGGACGCGCTTTGGCACGTGGCCAGCTGGCCCAAGGTGGGCGTGCTGTTGGCATGAGCATGCTGTTGCTGTCTCAGGCGCGCAGTTTCCTGTTTGTGCCGGGCAACCGCCCTGAACGCTTTGCCAAGGCCTTGGCCAGCGGCGCCGACGCGGTGATCGTGGACCTGGAAGACGCCGTTCCGTTGGACGCCAAAGACGCGGCACGGGCTGCGCTGGCCGCGGCCTGGCCAGGTTTTGATGCGGCCCATCGCGCCGGCCTCTTGGTGCGCGTGAACCCCGCAGGCACGCCTTGGCACGAAGCCGATCTGGCGCTGCTCGCCAGCTTGCCCGGCTTGGGCGCGGTCATGCTGCCCAAGGCCGAAAACCCTCAGCAGATTGAGCGCGCCTTTCACGCCTGCGGCGTGCCGGTGCTGCCCTTGATCGAGAGTGCCGAAGGCGTGGGGCAGATGGATGCCATGGCCTGCGCAGAGGGTGTGCTGCGTTTGGGTTTGGGGCACATCGACCTGCAGGCCGATCTGGGCATGCGTTGTGCGCCCGACGAGGCAGAGCTGGCACCCATTCGGCTGGCGCTGGTGGTGGCCTCGCGCCGCGCCGGTTTGCCCGCTCCGGTGGATGGCGTGACCACCGCCACAACCGATGCCCAGGTGCTGGCGCAAGACGCGCAGCGCAGCCGCCGCTTTGGCTTTGGTGCCAAGCTGTGCATCCACCCTGCGCAGGTGGTGGGCGTGCACCAGGCCTTGGCCCCGACCGAGGCCGAATGTGCCTGGGCCGAGCGCGTGCTGGCTGCGCAGGCACAGGCCCGCGGCGGTGCTTTCAGTGTGGATGGCAAGATGGTCGACCCGCCTGTGCTCTTGCTGGCGCGCCAAATACTCCAGGCGCCTCACGCCTGAAAAGTCGGGTGTTCTGAGTTCTGGCAGGCGCCCATTCGTTGGGACTTGGGGTGGAGCATGTGCAGCCTGATCGGCGACAATCGGCGCTCAGCCCATCAATACCATGCACATCAAAACTTTCTCTTTCCTTTCCCTTTTCTTGGCCATCTCCGCAGGCATCCTGGGGCACACTTCGGCTTCTTTTGCAGCCAAACCCCCTGAGAGCAAGACCGTTGCGACCAAAAAAGCGGTGTCCGGCAAAAAAGCGGCACCTGGCAAAAAAACTGCGGCCGCCACCAACGCGCTGCCACCATTGGCGGCGCAGGTTGCTTTGGCCGACAACGCGCCCGCGCTTCCCGCCAAGGCATGGCTGTTGATGGACTACGACACTGGCCAAGTGCTGGCCTCGGCCAATCAAGACGAAGCCCTGCCGCCCGCGTCGCTCACCAAGATGATGACCAGCTACATCGTCGAGCAGGCCTTGCGCTCGGGCAAGCTCAAGCCCACCGATCTGGTCACGGTCAGTGAAAACGCCTGGTGCCGGGGCACCAGTGCCGAGTCGTGCATGTATTTGCCGCTGAACAGCCAAGCCACCGTCATTGACATCCTGCGCGGCATCATCGTGCAGTCGGGCAACGACGCATCCAAAGCGATTGCCGAGCACATGGCGGGCTCCGAAGCGGGCTTTGCCAAACTGATGAACGCCGAAGCCCAGCGCTTGGGCATGACGAAGACGACCTTCGTCAACCCCACGGGCCTGCCCGACCCGGCCCACAAGTCGTCTTCGCGTGACCTCGCCATCTTGGCGCGCGCCATCATCCGCGACGGCGCCGAGTACTACCCTCTGTATGCCGAGCGCGAGTTCAAATACAACGGCATCAAGCAAGGCAACCGCAATGCATTGCTCTACACCGACCCCACCGTGGACGGCCTGAAAACCGGCCACACCGCAGAGGCGGGCTTTTGTCTGGTGACTTCTGCCAAGCGCAACGAGATGCGCCTGATCTCGGTCATCCTCAACACCCACAGCGCCCAGGCGCGTGCGGACCAGACGCGCGAGCTGCTGGCCTGGGGTTACAGCCAGTTTGAAAAAGCCACACCCATTCAGCCGACGGCGGTCGTTGCCAGCGCCAAGGTCGGCTTTGGCAAAGCCGACACGGTAGCGGCTGTTTTGGGCGCCCCGTGGACGCTCACGGTGCCGCGTGGCCAGCCCGTGCAGACCTCGGTCGAGCTCAAGCCGGGTCTTGAGGCCCCCATCGCCAAAGGCGCGGTGATCGGCAAAGTGGTGGCAACCTCGAAGGGCAAGCCGGTGGGCGAAGCCCCGCTGGTCGCGCAAGCCGAAGTGGAACGCTCGGGTCTGCTGCTGCGCGCATGGCAGCACGTGGCCCATTTGTTCGGCCATTGAGCGTTGTTCATTCAGCCGGCGACTGCCCATGTCCGTGCACTTTGATCTGGTTGACCTGCGCTTGATGGTGCGGGTGGCAGAAGCCAACAGTCTTACCAAAGGGGCCGAGGCCTCGCACATCTCGCTGCCTGCGGCCAGCACGCGCATCAAGAACCTCGAAGAAAGCATCGGCGCCAAGTTGCTCAACCGCCACAGCCAAGGGGTGACGCTCACACCGCCCGGCCAGGCCTTTGTGCACCGCGCGCGCCTGGTGCTGGGCCAGATCGAGCATCTGCGCGGCGACCTGCAGGAATATGCCAGCGGCATCAAGGGCCACCTGCGCGTGTACGCCAACACCACGGCCTTGGGCGAGTTTTTGCCCGAAGTGCTCAAGCGCTACCTGGCCACGCACCCCGATGTGAACATCGACCTGCAGGAAAAATTGTCGAACGAAATCGTGCGCGCCGTGATGGACGGCAAGACCGACATCGGCATCGTCGCCGGGTCGGTGCGCACCGAAAGCCTGCAGACCTTGCCCTACCGTTCTGACAGCCTGGTGCTGGTGGTACCGCATCTGCACCCCGTGGCCGAGCTGCCCAGCATGCCACTCATTGACGCGCTGGAGTTTGACCATGTGGGCCTGCACGAAGCGAGCGCCTTGCACGCCTTCTTGAACCGCGAATGCGAGCAGCTGAACAAGCCGCTCAAGATACGCATCCAGGTCAGCAGCTTCGAGTCGGCTTGCCGCATGATCGAAGCCGGTGTGGGCGTGGGCGTATTGCCCGAATCGGCTGCCCGCCGCCACGCCCGCAGCATGGCCATCCGCCTGGTGCCGCTGTCTGATGCGTGGGCCTTTCGGTCCATGCAGATTTGTGTGCGCAACTTCGACGAACTGCCCAACTTTGCGCGGGACTTGATTGATCTGCTCTCAGAGGATGCGCGCTTGGCGATGGCTTGGGGGCTGTGCGGGTCATACCACGACTCTTGACGAGGTCCTCAATGATCGCAATGGGGTCAGCATCAGCGATGGGTGCGTGCGTTTTTTACCAAGCCTGACCAGCAGCGAATCAGGGCAGGATCTTGCTGTTTGT
>CAJBLW010000199.1 GCA_903953985.1 uncultured Burkholderiales bacterium | reverse complement strand
GATTGGCGCGCAGCGGCCTCAATGCCACCCAACCACTCTTCGATCAGCGCTTGTTCTGTGGCGTAGCGGCTGCCCAGCGGGCGCAGCACGCGCAGGCTGGCCAACAGGCGCAAGCTGGCCATACCCCAAAGTGCATGGCGCGCCACCTTGAGCGGCATCGACCAAGGCGCTTTGCCCTTGGCTACGCGGGCGCGGTCCCAGCGCAGCAGCCGGTTGGCCAGGCTCTGCGGTAACAGGGCGGCCAACTCGGGCACGCCGGGTTTGAAGTGGTCGTAGACCTTGAGCACATCGCCCTCTTTGGCCTTGACCTCTTGCGTCACGCGCGTCCAGCGGCTGGCGCGGCTTTTCAGGTCGGCCACGCGGATGATGTCGTCAAACGCCATCCACAAGGCCAGCCAGCGGGTGGTCTCGGCGGTCACGGGGCGGGTGGCGTCGGTTGACGCGGATTCAGCTTCCAGCAAGCTTGCGAGCCGCTGGACATACAAGCGGGCATAAGCGGGGCCTTGGTATTCCACCAAGCGCTGGTGCGCCAAGCCCATCAGAGGGTGCAGCACGGCGGGAAACTTTGCAGCAACATCGTTGGGCAAAACGGCCGATGCAGATGCAGAGGGTGCAGGTGCCGCTGGCTTCATCACTTGCTCGACATACTGCGCCTGTTCGCGCTGGCGCGTGACCAAGTCAAAAGCCGACGCAAAGCCTCGCAAGCTGGCCTGTGCCGCCTTGCTCGGGCCTGCCAACACCGATTCGTAATGTTCGCGTGAGAAGGGCAGCAAGCCACTGCCCGCGATCGCCCCCAACATCACGGCGCTGACCAGGGTGCCGCTTTCTTGGCACAGACGGGCCATGTCCATCACATGGTGACGCAGGCTGTGCGCGGCCACCACATCGAGCAGCGGGCCTTCAGGGCGACGGCCATCGCCCATGGTCATTTTTTCGGCGGTCGTGAGCGCCCGCGACGAGGCGCTGATTACCAGCGTGCGGTCGCTTGAAGCCAGGCCGTTACCAATTTGGCGCGCGGTCTCCAGCAACTCGGACGACACCAGCGCATCGAGCCGGCCCGGCAGCGGGTTCAGGCCCAGAACGGGCAAGCGGCCTTGCAGCTGGCTGTGGGGCAGGGGGTAGACCTCAAGGTAATAGGTGGTGGCCCCGGTGCGCTGCGCCACGCCGGGAATAGAGGTGGCTTGTGCCGGATGGCCTGCGTGGCGGGCCACGTCGACCAGCCAGTCGGCCAGCACGCCGCCACCTTCGCCACCCAAGGCGCACAGCAAGATTGAAATCGGTTGGGTCATGGTGTGTCTCTCAGGCTTTCAAGGTGTTCAGGCCGGTTGAAGCCAGCGCGTAGCCAGCCCTTGCCAGCGGGCCCACAGGCGCTCGTGCAGCTTGGGGTTTTGCACCACTTCGGCACGGTAAAACGAGGGGCACATCGTGGCCGCGTGTGCGTTTTCACCGCACAGGCCGCAGCCCACGCAGCCATCGATCACGGTGGCCACCGGGTCGACTTTGAGCGGGTCGGGGTTGTCTTTGAGCGTCAAGGTCGGGCAGCCCGAGAGGCGAATGCAGGCGTGGTCGCCGTTGCACACGTCTTCGTCCACGCCGTATTTCACGCGTTCCACCCGCTCGCCTTTGGACAGCAACGAGGCCAGCCAGGGCTTGATGCGGCGCTGGCGCTCCAGTTGGCATTCGCCTTCGGCTACGATCACCTTCAGTCCTTGGAATTTGGTGGTGAAGGCCTCGGTCAGCGTGGCCTGCATGTGGCTCACTTCATAGGTGT
>CAJBLW010000198.1 GCA_903953985.1 uncultured Burkholderiales bacterium | reverse complement strand
GCCATCGTCAGCAGTTCGAGGCAGTTGTCAAAGGTGGCGGTGTCGGACTGACCGGCGAAGCTGATGGGGTAGAGCTTTTGCAGGTCATTGGCCAACACGGGCGACGACATCACGCCTTCGCGGGCCTTCATCCAGTTGTAGTTGCCCTTGACGGTGTTGATCTCGCCGTTGTGCGCCACATAGCGGTAGGGGTGAGCCAATGGCCACTCAGGGAAAGTGTTGGTCGAGAAACGCTGGTGCACCAGGCCCAGGGCCGAGACGCAGCGCTCGTCTTGCAGGTCCAGGTAATACGTACCGACTTGGTCGGCCAGCAGCAAGCCCTTGTAAACCGCGGTGCGGCTGGACATGCTGGGGATGTAGTACTCATTGCTGTGCGTCAAGTTCAGGGCCTGAATGGCGGCACTGGCGGTCTTGCGGATCACGTACAGCTTGCGCTCCAGGGCATCTTGCACGATCACGTCGGCACCACGTCCGATGAAGATCTGGCGCATGACCGGCTCTTTTTCGCGCACGGTGGGCGACATGGGCATGTCGCGGTTGACGGGCACATCGCGCCAGCCCAGCACCACTTGGCCCTCGGCCTTGACGGCGCGTTCCAGCTCTTGCTCACAAGCCATGCGTGAAGCGTGTTCTTTGGGCAAGAAAACCATGCCCATGCCGTATTCACCGAACGGAGGCAACACCACGCCCGCAGAACCGTCAGGCGCAACGCCAGCCCGGGCCATCTCTTCGCGGTACAGCGCATCGGGCAGCTGAATCAAGATACCAGCACCGTCGCCCATGAGCGCATCGGCACCCACAGCACCCCGGTGGTCCAGGTTTTGCAAAATCTGCAGCGCTTGGGTCACGATGGCGTGCGTTTTGTGCCCTTTGATGTGGGCGACAAAGCCAACACCACAAGCGTCGTGTTCGTTGGCCGGGTCGTACAAACCGGTCGATTGGAAATGTTCTTTTGCACTGGCCGAAGTCATGGTCGTTCCTAAGGGTTTTCACGCAGACCGAGGAGTGTAGTGCACAGCAGCATCCATGCCAAACATTTTAATTGGGGTCAGATCCCAATTAATTTCGTTTTTAGGCTGGTTTTCATTTAATTGGGGACAGATTCAATCAGTCATCTTCTTGAGTGGCCGTCCGGCCTTGCCTGGCATCAGTCGGCGCGCCGTGGAATGCTGCAATTTCCCCACAAAATCGACCGAGCCCAGGGCCCACCCCGACAAGGCGCTTTGCGTCAACTGCTCCTTCTGTGACTGCGCCAAACCGATTTGGACCAAACCGGCATAGGCCGCTTCGCGCGCAAATGGCGTGTTGCCTAAGCCCCAAAACAGGGCGTGCGGCGTCACCCATTTGTCGCTCAACTGCCCAATACAGTGCCTATGACTGGACCATTTGAAGTCAGCAGCCTGCCCAACCATGCCCGCCCGCACCGGGTTCAGGTCGATGTAAACCATGCACGCCAAAAGATAACGCTCGCTCTCAATCAGGTTGCTGCGGTAGCGCCCTTCCCACAATGTGCCGGTACGCTGGTGCCGCAAATTGAAATACCGTACGTAGGCCCGGCCTACCGCCTGCATCATCTGCGGCAAGCCTGTGTCGGTGTCGGGCGTCAGCAGCAAATGAAAGTGGTTGTCCATGATCACGTAAGCATGGATGGCCACCTTGAAAGTTTGCGCATGCTCTTGCCACAGCGCCAGCAAGCGCTCGCGGTCAGCGTCATCTCGCACGATCGCCTGGCGATCATTGCCGCGCTGAATGACGTGGTGGGGATAGCCTGCAACGGTCAGGCGGGGTTGGCGGGCCAAGAGGAAACTCCCGAATTGAGAGCCCCAGTTTAATTGGGATCTGACCCCAATTAAATGAGGAACTGACCCCAATCAAACAATTAGTTCCAGATCAGACTGCCTGAGGTTGAGCGATCAGGGCATAGCGCCCCCCCATCAGTGCTTCCACCCCAAACTCCTGGAGCAGAGCCTGCAAGCGCTCTCCTGATGCGCGCTTTTTCTGCCCGATGTACTTCGCCAGAATCAACTCGTTTTTCATCGAGTGCTCCCAGCCCACCAGTTCGGTCACGGTCACTTGGTAGCCTTGTGACTCCAGGTACAGGCAACGCAGCACGTTGGTGAGCTGACTGCCCATTTCGCGGGTGTGCAGGGGGTGACGCCACAGTTCGGCCAAAGGCGTGCGCTGCAAATTGAGCGCCTTGTTCTGGTTGAGTGCCCGGGCCAGTTCAGCCTGGCAACAAGGCACCAGCACCATGAAGCGGGCCTTCTTTTGCAGGCCAAAGGCGATG
>CAJBLW010000197.1 GCA_903953985.1 uncultured Burkholderiales bacterium | reverse complement strand
TCTACTTCATGCTGGCTGTTGCCGCCGGCAACATGACCCAGCCGCACATCGCCCAATGGATACGGCAACGACTCGCACTGTCTTTGCCATAACACTTCACCCGTCATGGCGCCGTGATTCCGTTATCGCGAGGCGCCTGCGACGTGGCAATCCATGCCCCTGCACCACCACCGCATGGATCGCTTCGTTCCTCGCGATGACGAGTGGCTTGTCACGATAACGAGGACTGACGCGATTCTTGTTGCACCTCACTCACTGAATAGCAGTTGTCGTGAACGCAACCCGGCACGCTGTTAAGGCAAGACACGCAATTGGTTAGGCGGATTTAAAAGCCAAGCCCAACTTGACGCTGGGCTTGGCTTGTCTCAATTGACAATGGCTTGAGAAACCAGATTTTTCATCAGTCTGCGGTAGCTGGCACGCAATGGACTGGGGGACTGTGTCATGTAGACAGCGCACAATTTTTCTTTGGGTTCAGCCCAGAAAAAAGTCCCTGCAAATCCAGCCCACATGAACTCGCCCGCCGAGCCATGCACAGGGGCAATGCCGTCTTGCGATCGAACCAGAAAACCCAGTCCAAACGTGTACCCGTTGGTGCCCAATAAGAGTTGACCCGGGTTGGTGGTCGTGTTGATGGCGGTGCCCAGGTGGTCGGCAGTCATCAGCCGCACGGTAGAGGGGGACAGAATCCGGGCACCGTCCAGCGATCCGCCATTCAACATGGCTTGGCAATACCGCAGGTAGTCGCCCGCCGTGCCCACACCGCCAGCACCGCCCGAGTCATTGCCGGGCACTTTGGAAACGTCGATCAATACGTTGGCTGCGCCGGTCAATGGATCCTTGGCAAACGCCTCAGCCAAACGCGATGCATTGGCCGCAGGCACATGAAAACCTGTGTCCTTCATTTTGAGAGGCCCAAACATGCGCTCGTTCATGAAGTCATTCAAGCGTTTGCCACTGACGGCTTCAACAACACGCCCCTGAATGTCCACAGACAAGGAGTATTCCCAGGTGGTGCCGGGTTGTTGCGCAAGGGGCGCTTTACCAACGCCCTCGGACATCTCATTGGGTGTCACACCTCGCGCATCAAAAGGGACACTGGGAAGGAAAACTTTGGCTTTGGTGTAAGCGTCTTTGACCGGTGTATTGGCAGTGAGTTCGCCATAGGCGATGCCCGAGGTGTGCCGCAACAAGTCCTGAATCGTGGGCTCACTGTTGGCAGGCACCATTTTGAAGGTCACTGCACCCGATACGGGATGAATGGATGGAACACTGACTTGGGGGCTTTTGAAAGCAGGCAGAAATTTGGAGACTGGATCTGTGAGTTGAACTTTCCCGTCTTCCACCAGCATCATGAGTGCGGTGGATACCAGCGGTTTGGTCATCGAATAGATTCTGAAAATCGAATCTTCTTTCATGTCCGCACCACCCGCCTGGCCTGATTTGCCAAACGCTTCCGAATAGACCAGTTTGCCATTTCGCGCAATCATCACGACAGCACCGGGCAGCCGATTGCTGGCAACCTCTTGTTTCATGGTGGCGGACAACACCGCCAATCTTTCTTTGGACATCCCTACAGATTCCGGCGAAGCTTTGGGCAAGGCTTGCGCCAGAGCAGATTGCGCGAGAAACAAAGCAGCGCCAGCCATGAGCAAACTGGGTTTGAATGAAATCGGTTTTTTCTTTAACGTGATGGTCATGGAGGTCTCCAAAAAATGAGTGTGATGGGGTTTGTGAATCCAGTTCAAAACTCTGCAGAAACATCAATGCACTGAACTCGTCATCATCTTGTTGGGTGAATACCCATCAATATGTCGCTTTCGTTACATGGGCTTTTCGCGATCAATCCCGCTTTATCGGACGTTGGCGTCTGGCCTGTGAGGATCGACACAACCGGTCCTGTCACGCCCACAGCTGCCCTTGCTCAGAAATCCGGTTACCCTCCAAATCTCACAACACCCTTGCCCTGTCTGGTTACGCCCATGCCCAAGTTCACCCGCCTTTGGCCCCTTGTGGCCCTTTTGCTATTGCAAGCCTGCACCAGCCTGCCCCCCGAAACCTACGCGCCCAAGCTCGGCCAGATGGGCAAGGACGTGATGTGGTTGCCCACCCGGGATGAACTCGTCACGCAAATGCTGACGGCAGCGCGGGTCGGACCCGAAGACGAGGTGGTCGACCTGGGCGCAGGCGACGGCAAGATCCCGATCGCGGCGGCGCGGCAGTTTGGGGCGCGGGCCTGGGGCATTGAGTACAACAAAGACTTGGCCGCACTGGCCCAGCGCAACGCACAGCGCGCGGGTGTGGCCGACCGGGTGCGCATCGTGCATGGCGACATCTTCAAAGAAGACTTTTCCAAGGCCACGGTGGTCACCATGTACCTGCTGGAAGAGCTGAACGCGCAATTGCGCCCCACCATTTTGGCCATGCGTCCTGGCACACGCGTTTTGTCCAACACGTTTTCCATGGGCGACTGGGAGCCCGACCAAGTTATTCGCGCAGGCACCAACACAGGCTATTTCTGGACTGTTCCCGCCGCGGTGGCAGGCCAGTGGTCGGTGCAAGGCCTGGCCCCGCAAGGGCCGTCCGTTCTGCGCCTGAGCCAGCGCCACCAACGCCTGGGCGGCACCCTGAGCTGGGGCGGACAAACGCAAACCCTGCTCGGTGCGAGCCTGAACGGCGCTGACTTGCACTTCAGTTTTGTCCAGGCCGATGGGCAGCTCAAAGCAGTTCTGGTCCGAGTACAGGGAGCTTCAATGCAGGGCGAGGTGGTCGGGCCCTATGGCATGGGTGATTTCCAGCCCGAAGTCGTGAAAGTCACGGGCCAACGCCTGGGCGATTGACGGTCGCCCTCCACCCCACGGGCACCCCCCATGCGCCTTTTTTCATACCGCGACCGCCCGGTGCACCTCGGGCCATACCCACTGGAGCGCCTGCGCCGCACGCATGCCGTGCCCGATGACAGCGACCTGCCGCCCATGCAAGCGCTGCGCTTTGCACACGACGACCCTGAATCTTTGTCGCACGCCATGGCGCGCTACAT
>CAJBLW010000196.1 GCA_903953985.1 uncultured Burkholderiales bacterium | reverse complement strand
TCGCACGCCTGGAAAGCGTGTGTGGGTTTATCCCCACCGCGGGTTCGAATCCCGCCTGCCCCGCCAGAAACCCAGTAAAAACGCGCCTTCGGGCGCGTTTTTCTTTTGTAGCCCATCATTCACTCCAGACCCACGCCGTGCCCCCCAATGCTTAACGCGTTAGACATGTCTGCTCTTTCACCGTCATTGGTTCAAAATTTTCGTCCAGCCATTTGATGGCGTAAGATTTTTTAGAAGCGTCGCGATGGGCGGATCATTTGGGCTTGGCATTTTGAGTCCAATAAGGTCTGAGCGGCCATGGTCACCAATAGCCGGCTTTATCCGTGCCGAAGTTTGTAGTTGCCCCAGAATTGGAGTCATTCATGACATACACGGCCCGCTCGGTCCTGTTGCTATTTGCATTTCTTGCGGGTTGCCAAACCATTCCTTTTGATGTGGGGTTTTTCCAGCCGCCGATCACTGTCTCGATCGCACCCTCGAGGCCAATCACCCAATACAGCCTGTACAACAACACCACTTTGGTCAAGTTGGGTGAGATGAAGGCACAGGTTCCATCGTTTGATGGCAATGGGCTGCTCTTGGCGAGTTGGACGCCTCATCCCAAAGGTGCCACAGACCGCCCAACATTTGTGGTGGTGCATGGCGGCCATGGACTGGTGCCCACCAACTTCGCCAATGCGCTTTGGTTCCGCGACACATTCCATGCAAATGTTTTGGTTCTCGACAGTTACTGGAGCCGAGGTCAAAATGAAAATTGGGCCACCAAAACGCGTTTTGGCGCCAACATGCGGGCCCTTGACGTCATTGCAGCAGGCCAGTGGCTGCGCGACGTGAACAAAGTGGACACGGCGCAAATGTTTGTCATGGGAGACAGCCAAGGGGGCTGGACCGTTCTCAGGTCCTTTACAGATGACCCGTTCCTCAGTAGCCACATGAAGGGCTTGTACCGCGGAGGCATCGCTGCTTATCCAAACTGCTTTTCGCATGGCACACCCACAGCCCCTTCTCTGTCTCCCTACACAGCCCCTGTGATCGTTTTCACGGGGGGCAAGGACACGGCGACACCGATCTCAGAGTGTCCGAAGCGGGTAATGGCGTCAGCCGCCCAATGGCATCATTACCCCGACCAGACGCATGGATGGGACTCGGCTAACAGAGGGGCTGCCGGTATCCCCGTCGACGGAGAATGTGGGAAAGCCATGAATGTGTTCAACAAATTTGCGGTTTGTCGCAGCAATGCAGCAACCGATGACATGCGACGCCACATCCAATCATTCGTTGAAAATTTGATCGCAAGGTCCGGCAGCTGAGCTCTCACGCAGTGTTCAGGCCTTGCTCGCCACACCGGACCCATGTCGCGCAGGGTCGAAACACCAGCAGTTCCAACCCAGTCAGACCTCAAACCGCGCAACCCCTATTTCGCGCTGGAATGCAGTCTGCACATGCACTGCAATTTCCACCGCTTAATCAAAAAAGCCTGCACATGTGCAGGCTTTTTTTGTCTGTGGTTTTAAAGGGGTCTTCCATCAAGCACTTTAAAACAGGCCCCCAAAAAATGGGGGCCGAAAGATCAACGGACCACAGCGATCTGTGAACGCTCGCCACCTTTGTAGGTGTACAAGGTCAAGGCGCCGTTCTTGATGTCGCCTTTTTCATCGAAAGCGATGTTGCCGGTCACGCCTTTGTAATTGATGCTCTTCAGAGCAGGCAGGTACTTGGCAGGATCGGCTGAACCGGCGTTGACCATGGCAGTGGCCATGACCTTGACCGCGTCATAAACGTAGGGGGCATACACCTGCACGTCGGCGTTGTACTTGGCTTTGAAGTCTGCACGGAACTTGTCCATGCCGACTTTTTGCTCACCTTCGACACCACCAGCTTCAGCGCAGATTACGCCTTCATCTTTCATGGCGTCACCGGCCAACTTGGCCAATTCGGCTGTGCAGATGCCGTCCCCGCCCATGAACTTGGCATTGATGCCCAAGGACTTCATCTGGCGCAGCATAGGACCCGCCACAGCGTCCATACCACCAAAGAAGACGATATCGGGCTTCTTGGCCTTCAGGGTGGTCAGGATGGCGTTGAAGTCTGAGGCTTTGTCAGTGGTGAACTCGTGGCCCACAACAGCGCCTCCAGCAGCTGCCACAGCTTTCTTGAACTCTTCAGCCACGCCCTGGCCATAGGCAGTGCGGTCGTCAATCACGGCGATGCTCTTGCCCTTGAGGGTCTCCACGGCGTATTTGCCCAGAGTGCCGCCCAGGTGCACGTCATCAGCCACCACGCGGAAAGCGCCCGCATAACCTTGACGGGTGTACTTGGGATTGGTGGCCGAAGGAGAGATTTGGGGGATGCCAGCGCCGTTGTACAGCTGCGAAGCAGGAATGGTTGTGCCCGAGTTCAGGTGACCGATCACGCCATTGACTTTGGCGTCGACCAATTTTTGGGCCGCTGCTGTGCCTTGCTTGGGATCGGCTGCGTCGTCTTCAGCCAACAACTCGAATTTGGCAGTTTTGTCGCCAATCTTCAAACCCGCGGCGTTCAGCTCTTCGATGGCCATGCGGGCACCGTTTTCATTGTCCTTGCCCAAGTGGGCGATGGCGCCGCTGACAGGACCCACGTGACCGATTTTGACGACCATTTCGGTGGATACAACTTCTTTTTTGCCGCATGCGGCCAACACCATTGCAGCAACGGCAACAGACACCACGGTCAAAGCACGAGAACCAGTAAATTTCATAGAAACTCCGAAGAATAAATTTGCTTCAATCAAGCAAGCCGTAAAGATACTGCAAAAAAGCGTTCCTGTAACTCAGGAAAATCGAAAACCTGTGTGCTTGGAACATCAGGGCTCGACATCTTGGAAGGTACGCGCGCGCTTGTCCCAAACACTTTGCAAGGTTCTTTGCACCAAATCCGCCGTCAAACGCTCAATTTCTGGGCGAAGATTTTCAAGCAATTCCGATGACAAGGCCATCAAAGCCTGTTTCTCGGCGACCCGCGCATCCAGCGCCACATGCACTGCCTGTGGCACTTGACCCAACGCCATATCCTCAGTCAAAGTGGGAATTTGATCGGGGCAGACGGTTGGGCTCGAAGAAGGTGTTTCAGCTTGCATCATGTCTCGGCCACCTTGGACAAATCGTGTTGTAAAAGTTCGTAACCGAGGCTTTTGTAATGCTTCCAACGCAACCGGGCTTGGTCGCGACCGTGCTCGTCGTTGGAAACAATCTCAATCAAGCGGGCAAAGCGCTCGAAGCCCATAGGCACCTCATCGCCCAAGTTCATCAGCACCTCGTCGATGCCCCAGGCGTGTGGATCCGGTCCCAGAGCCACTGGCGAAGCCCGCTGAACATCCGGGGCGTCTTGGGCGGTGCAATGCGCCAAAAATGATACATCCTGAAAGCGCCACAGCTCGGCGTCGAGTTGCTTGAGCGTTGCGGTTGCACCCACTACCGCGATGCGCAAATTTTGTACACGCGCTTTGCGCAACAAGCGGCAAGTGTGCAGCAGTCGTTCGCCAGTATTGAAGTGAAATTCAATGCGGGTCATGGGTACAAGTGGCTTGGTTCAAGTCGAAAGCTCAAGCCTTGCCCGCAGTGCGCGCTTTGGCTTTGCCCTTAACGCCCGACTTGACCGCAGCTTTGGATTTGCCAAGGGATTTATCCGCTGGTGTCGCTTGGGCAGCGGTCAGCAAGTACTGCAAAAGTAAACCTACGGGGCGTCCTGTGGCCCCCTTGGCTGCTCCACTGCGCCAAGCGGTGCCCGCGATGTCCAGGTGCGCCCACGCAAAGCTCTTGGTAAAGCGCTGCAAAAACTTGGCCGCCGTGACCGAACCCGCGGCCCTGCCGGCCACGTTCGCCACATCGGCAAAGCGCGACTTCAGGCCCTCGGCGTAGTCGTCATCCAAAGGCATGCGCCAGCAGGTGTCGCCCGAGGCCTCGCCTGCGCGCTGGAGCTGCAAGGCCAGCGCGTCGTCGCTTGAAAACAGGCCCGTACGCACCGCGCCCAACGCAATCACGCAGGCGCCTGTCAGGGTCGCGATGTCGATCACGGCTTGTGGTTTAAAGCGCTCGGCATAGGTCAGCGCATCACACAGCACCAGACGGACCTCGGCATCGGTGTTCAAAATTTCAATGGTCTGTCCGCTCATGCTGGTCACCACATCGCCCGGCTTCACGGCCAGACCATCGGGCATATTTTCGGTGGCCGGAATCAGGCCGACCACATTGATGGACGGCTTGAGCTCGCCCAGGGCCTTGAACACGCCCAGCACACTGGCCGCGCCGCCCATGTCGTACTTCATTTCGTCCATCTCGGCCGCAGGCTTCATGGAAATACCGCCCGTGTCAAAGGTAATGCCCTTACCCACCAGCACCACCGGAGCCTGCGAGGCCGCCGCGCCGTTGTAACGCATCACGATGAAGCGCAAAGGCTCGGCCGCGCCCTGGGCAACGGCCATGAACGCGCCCATGCCCAGCTTGGCCACTTCTTTAGGGCCCAGCACCTCGCACTTGAAAGCGCGGCCCGAGGCAATGCTTTTGGCCGTCTCGGCCAAATGTGTGGGCGTGGCATGGTTGGCTGGGCGGTTGGCCCACTCCTTGGCCAATTCGACCCCGGCCACCAAGGCCTGGGCTTGCACCACTGCCTGGCGCAGTTCAGCCCGGTCGTGTGTGGCGCTGACCAGCACCTGCTTGAGCGTGCGGGCCTTGGGCTTGCTCAAGGTGGTGGTGTAGCTGTAGCTGGAATCGGCCAGGCTGCTGAGTGCCATTTGCAGGCCTTGGACAGACACCTCACCCACCACGTGCAACCCCAATCGTTTGATTTTGCCCGCCTTGAGTGCATTCCAAGCCGCCTGCATGGCGCTGCGAATCTGCCCGGGCTGGTTGTCTGCGGTGCAGGCCACCACGACGTGCCGGGCGGCCATGCCAGGCTGGCTGTAAAAACTCAGTAAGGCACCGGCCTTGAGTTCAAAATCACCGTGGGCAATGGCCTGGGCCACCAAGCGAGAAACCGGCTCCACCGCTTGGGTATCGGGCTGCACCTGGCTGGGCCAAAGCACCACCAGAGCATCCACCGAAGCGGTCATGGAGTGAGACAGAGAGAGCTTTTGAAATTCGAAGTTCATAATTCGGGGTTTCCTGTTTTGCCAATGTTATTCCATTCCTCATTACGCAAAGACCTTGCCCGCAATTTTGGTGCCACGCTGGTCATTTTGGTGACCATCGTGATGACCATCATCCTGATCCGCACCTTGGGTCAGGCCAGCCGGGGCAGCGTGAACCCATCCGAGGTGATGCTGGTCATGGGTTTTAGCGTACTGGGGCAGATGACCACCATCATGACCTTGAGCCTGTTTATTTCATGCGTGGCCACTTTATCGCGCATGTATGGCGAAAGTGAAATGGTCATTTGGTTTTCAAGTGGCCAGGGGTTGGGCCAGTTTATCCAGCCCCTGTTTCGCTTTGCCTGGCCCATCTTGCTGGTGATTGCGCTGCTGGCCCTGTTTGTCTGGCCCTGGAGCCAACAGCAAATCCAAGACTTGCGCCTTCGATTTGAGAAACGCAACGACGTCGAACGCATCGCGCCTGGCCAGTTTCAGGAATCCGCAGGCGGCAACCGGGTCTTTTTCATTGACAAGGACAGCCCCGGCGAACGTACGGGAAATAACGTGTTTGTTTCAAGTCGTGACGACCAGTTCGAAAGCGTGACCACCGCCTCTCGCGGGCGAGTCGAATTTGTGGGCAACGACCGCTTCCTGTTTTTGGAAAACGGTCAGCAATGGCTCTCCGTCCTGGCCACGGGTGAAACCCGGCTGACCCAGTTTGACCGTTATCAACTTCTGATTGATGCCAACTCTGTGCCCCCAAATTCGGTGCGCAACAGCCGCCAAAGTACCACCTGGCAATTATTTGAACAATCCACGCCCGCCAACCATGCCGAACTGGCCTGGCGCATCGGTCTGCTGTTCACCGCCATCAACTTGGTCCTGCTGGCGCTGGCGCTGTCTGCGGTGAACCCCCGGGTCGGCCGCAGCTACCACCTGGGATTGGCGCTGTTTGTGTTTGTGGCTTATTACAACCTGCTTACCGTAGGCCAAAACTGGATCAGCGTTGGACGCATCGGTGCTTTGCCCTTCATGCTGATGCTGCACGGCGGTGTCTTGGCACTGGCCTTGGTGTGGCTGGGTCTGCGCCACTTGAACTGGAGTTGGCGGCACCTCATGACATCCGCAAATCCCCCCCAGGAGGTCTCTGCATGAAAACTGTGCGCCGTCTGCTTTACGGCGAAATCATCCGCGCGGTGGTCTTTGTGGCCCTGGGCTTTTTGGCTCTGTTTTTGTTTTTTGACCTGGTCGACGAGCTTCAGGCCATCACTCGGCATGCTGCACAGGGGTACCAGTTGCAGCACGCCCTGCTTTTCATTGCCCTGAAAACCCCTGACCACATATACGAATTGCTTCCGCTTTCGGTGCTGATTGGCAGCATCTTTGTTATGGCGCGGCTCGCCCAAAGTTCAGAATTCACCATCTTGCGTACAGGGGGTCTGGAGCCCTGGATGGCGCTCTCCTCACTCCTCAAGTTGGGTATGATTTTTGTCACCATCACCTTCTTTTTTGGTGATTACGCAGCGCCCTGGGCAGAGCGAAAAGCACAGCAATTCAAGGCACCTTTTCTGGGCCAGTTGACCACAGGCCAAACCGGGGCCTGGTTGCGCGAAAAGCAGGTTGACCAGCAATACGCGGTCAACGTGCGAAGCTTTGACGGCATAAGGCAGATGCAAGACGTGCGCATTCATGCCTTCAATGAAAAAGGCCAGCTTTTGAGCATCACCACAGCACGCCGCGCACAAATCGAGCCAGGCCAGTGGAAGCTGAGCGAAGTGGAAGAAAAATCGATTCTCTTGCCCAGCGCAGCCAACCCCACACCATTCAGTGCCACCAAGCTTGCCAACAAAATATGGTCTACCGACATCAGCAGCGACATGGTGGCTGCCGCTTTGCTCAGCCCAGACCGCATGAGCACCTGGGAGTTGTTCAGCTACATGCGCCATCTTTCGGCCAACAACCAGAACGCCCAGCGTTACGAAATCGAGTTTTGGCGCAAAGTGTTTTACCCCTTGAGTTGCCTGGTCATGCTGGTGTTGGCCCTGCCCTTTGCTTATTTGCATTTCCGCTCGGGGCAAATCGCCGGGCACGTTTTTGCAGGCGTGCTTGCAGGCATCAGCTTTTCGCTACTTAACAATGTGTTCAGCTTTATCGGTAACCTGCAAAACTGGCAGCCCCTGCTGACCTCGGCCGCACCTGCGCTCATTTACAGCGCCGTCTCACTGGCGGCATTTTGGTGGATGGTTTTAAGACGATGACAAGTTCCATGACGCCGCCAATCGGTGTGATTTTGTTTGCCCATGGCTCACGTGACCCTCTTTGGCGTCTGCCCATCGACGCCGTGGCTCAGCGCATGCTTGCGCAGCATCCCGGCCTGCCAGTGGCCGTGGCTTTTTTGGAGCTGACCGAGCCCGACTTGCCCCACACCGTGGAGGCGTTGATGAAACAAGGCGTTTCTCGTGTGCGCATCGTTCCCATGTTTTTGGGTGTTGGCCGACACGCCCGAGATGACCTGCCAGAGCTCGTGCAAGGCCTGACGGAGGCCTACCCGCAAATGTCGTTTGAACTCTTGCCCGCCATCGGTGAACACCCCGCCATGACGGCGCTCATGGCCGAAATCGCGGCAGGATCGGCTTGATCAGACATGTAAAGCATAATGCGGGTCATCCATATAACGTAATCATATGAACCTGCACCAATTTCGTTTCGTCCAGGAAGCCGCCCGACGCAACCTCAATCTGACTGAAACCGCCAAAGCACTGCACACCTCGCAGCCTGGGGTGTCCAAAGCCATCATTGAGCTGGAAGAAGAGCTAGGCATCGATATCTTTGCCCGCCATGGCAAACGCCTCAAACGCATCACCGAACCTGGCCTGCACGTCCTGCAAAGCATCGAGTTGATCCTGCGCGAAGTGGGCAACCTGCGCAAAATAGGCGAGCAATACAGTGCCCAGGACAGTGGCACTTTGTCGATTGCCACCACCCACACGCAAGCCCGCTATGTTCTGCCCGTGCCTGTGGCCAGGCTGCGCGACAAATACCCCAAAGTCAACATCAGCTTGCATCAGGGCGCACCCGACCAAGTGGCCAAAATGCTGCTGGACGACACGGCAGAGATCGGCATCGCCACCGAATCCTTGTCGGCTTACGAAGAACTGGTGACCCTGCCCTGCTACGAGTGGCAACACGTGCTGGTACTGCCGTTGGACCATCCACTGGCCAGCAAAAGCAACCTTTCACTTGAAGACATTGCCAGCGAACCTCTCATCACTTACCACCCCTCATTCACCGGTCGCAGCCGAATTGACCAGGCCTTTGCTGCCAAAAAAATCACGCCTCGCATTGCCCTCGAAGCCATCGACTCCGACGTCATCAAAACCTATGTACGGCTGGGCTTGGGCATCGGCATCGTGGCCGAAATGGCCGTTCAGGACGACCCGGTCAAAGACCTGGCCGTGCGACCCCTGGGCCAGTTGCTGGGCATGAACGTGGCCCGCGTGGCTTTCAAGCGTGGGGCCTACTTGAGACAGTTTGTGTACCAATTTGCTGAACTGCTGAGTGACCGACTTACCGCACCGCTGATTGCCAAAGCCATGACTGGCCATGTCAACGATTACGAACTCTGAACGACATACCCACAAACATGACCGCCAGCAGCCCCAACCTCAAGTCCAAGGCGCCCCAGATGGGCACCACCATCTTCACCGTCATGTCCGCCTTGGCGGCCGAAAAAAAAGCCGTCAACCTCGGCCAGGGCTTTCCGGACTTTCCGTGTGACCCCCGACTCACCGACTTGGTGGGCGACGCCATGCGTGATGGCCATAACCAATACCCGCCTATGCCCGGCGTGACCTCACTGCGCGAAGCGGTGGCGGTCAAAATCGAAGCCCTGTATGGCCGCCGTTACAACCCGGCCAGCGAGATCACCGTCACCGCCGGTGCCACCCAAGCCATCCTCGCCATCGTCCTCGCCATCGTGCACCCTGGTGATGAAGTTATCGTGCTCGAACCCTGCTACGACAGCTATGTGCCCAACATCGAGCTGTCCGGTGGCCGCGTGGTGCGCGTTCCCCTGACCCCGGGCACCTTCCGACCTGACTTCGACCTCATCCGAGCTGCCATCGGCCCGCGCACCCGCGCCATCCTGATCAACACCCCGCACAACCCCAGCGGCATGGTCTGGACACGCGAGGAAATGCTGACCCTGCAAGAGATCCTGGCCCCCACCAGCGTCGTGCTGATCAGCGACGAAGTCTATGAACACATGGTTTATGCCCCGCTGCAGCACTGGAGCGCCGCCCAGTTTGAGGGGCTGGCCGCCCGCGCATTTATCGTCTCCAGCTTTGGCAAAACCTACCATGTAACGGGCTGGAAAGTCGGCACCGTGGCCGCCCCTGCCGACTACACCGCTGAGCTGCGCAAGGTGCACCAATTCATGGTGTTCACCGTCAACACGCCCATGCAACACGCCTTGGCGCATTACATGGCCGACCCCGCGCCTTATTTGGAACTGCCCGATTTTTACCAGCGCAAACGCGACCTGTTTCGCGCAGGACTGGCCCAAACCTCGTTCAAGCTGCTGCCTGGCGAAGGCACCTACTTTCAGTGCGTGGACATCTCGGATTTGAAAGTGCCTGAAAAACACCTGAGCGAAGCCGACTTTTGCCAATGGCTCACCGCTGAAATCGGCGTAGCCGCGATCCCACTGTCGGCGTTTTATGGCAACGGATTCGACCAAAAAGTCATCCGCTTTTGCTTTGCCAAAAAAGACGACACCCTGTTGGCCGCGATTGAGCGGCTCAAGGTGCTGTGAGCCACATTGACCCTATGGCCAAACTGTTCACGCTCACCCGGAGGCTGGGGCGATGCCTGGCCACCACCAGCATCGCGCTCTTGACCGCCTGCTCTGCTCCCGCACCACAAGCCAGTGCACCGGTGGAGCCCGACAAAATCGTGCATCCTGACGCTATGCCTGCCCAACCCATTCGCTTTCAATTGCCGGGCGACACAGCTTTGGCCGCGCGCGTCTGGGCCAGCCCGAAGCCCCGGCACATCGTGCTGGGCGTACACGGCTTCAACGACTACAGCAAAGCCTTTGAGCCGCTCGCCCAGCACCTGGTGACCGAGCTGCAAGCCACGGTCTATGCCTACGACCAACGCGGCTTTGGTGCCAACCCACAGCCTGGCATCTGGCCCGGTGCAGACACGTTGCTGGCCGACCTGCGCGACATCGCCACCCAACTGCGCGAGCGCCACCCCGGCCTGCCTGTGACGGTGGTGGGCGAAAGCATGGGCGGTGCAGTCGTGCTGGTGGCCGCCAGCGAAGCGCCGGGCCTGGCTGCAGACCAAGTCATCCTCAAAGCCCCCGCTGTCTGGGGTGCGCACAGCATGCCCTGGTACCAACGCCTGAGCTTGTACACCATGAACCTGATCGCGCCCGACATGGTCTTCACCGGCCGGGGCCTGCCCTCGCTGGGCATCCGCCCCACG
>CAJBLW010000195.1 GCA_903953985.1 uncultured Burkholderiales bacterium | reverse complement strand
GTGAACCCCGGCACCCGTATACCCGTGCTTTGCTGCAAAGCCGCGCCGACGGCGCTTTGGCTAAAGGCCAGCGCCTTGAAACCATTGCCGGCGCACCGCCCGACTTGACGAATTTGCCACAGGGCTGCGCCTTTGCCAGTCGTTGCAAGATGGCGGTGCCTGAATGCAGCGCCACGCGCCCGGAAGTCACTTGGTTGGCCGAAGGCCACAGTGTGCGCTGTCTGCTGGCCCAGCAACAGATTCAGAAAGAGGCCTGATCAATGGGTCTGATCATTTTTTCAACGTGAGGTGAACATGACTCGACACACCGATGCTTTGTGGGACCAAGCCCACGCTTTCATGCCTTACCCATCGAGCCCAGTGGCCCACGTGGCCACGGGCCCTTTGTCGGGCCTGAGCTTTGCGGCCAAAGACATTTACCACGTCAAGGGCTACCCCACCAGTGGCGGTCAACCCATGTTGATGGCCCTGTGGGGTGTTCAGGACCGAACGGCCCCGGTGGTGCAAAGTTTGCTCGACGCCGGTGCGCGCTTTGTTGGCAAAACCGTCACCGACGAATTGGCGTTTTCCATGAATGGTCAAAACGCCCATTACGGTGCGCCCATCAACGGCGCGGTGGCCGAACGCATCAGCGGCGGGTCTTCCTCGGGATCGGCTTCTGCCGTGTCGAACCGCCTGTGCGACTTTGCTTTGGGCTCAGACACAGGTGGCTCGGTGCGCGCCCCTGCCAACCATTGCGGTTTGGTGGGCATGCGGCCCAGCCAGGGCCGCATCAGTTTGCAAGACACCATGGCCTTGTCGCCGAGCCTGGACACTTGTGGTTGGTTTGCCCGTGATGTGCCTACCTTTGCCCGTGTGGCGGAGGTCTTGTTGGGTCAGGATGCGCAGGCTTTGCCCGATCACATCCGCTTGCTGGCCCCGTCCGACATGTGGGCGCTGGCCACACCCGGGGCCCTCAAAGCCCTCAAGCCTGTGCGTCAAAAAATAGAGCAGTGTTTGGGCAAGGCCAAACCGGTTCGTGTCATGAACGCAGACATGGACACCATGTACTGGCATTTCCGCGCCATTCAGGGGCGCGAGGCCTGGGATGTGCATGGGGGTTTTCTTCAGCGCTTTCGGCCTGTGCTGGGTGCTGCGGTGGCCCAGCGCTTTGACTGGTCTTCCAAGGTCACCGACGAGCAAGTGGCCAAGGCGAGGGCTTTCCGCGAAGTTTGGCGCAAGCACATGCAGCACATTTTGGGCACGGACGGCGTGCTCTTGATGCCCACCATGCCCGATGTGGCCCCTTTGATCCGTCAGACCGATGCCGAGTTGGAGGTCTACCGCAATCGGGCCACCAGTTTGCTGTGTGTGGCGGGTATGGCGGGCTTGCCGCAGGTGAGCTTGCCACTGGCCAGCCACCAGGGCGCACCCTTGGGCATTTCTATGGTGGGGCCAGCAGGCTCAGACCGCAGCTTGGTCCAACTGGCAGAACGCATCCACCGCGCCTGGTCCTGAAACCCGCAGGGTCATCCCATGCGAGCGGCTTCAAAGGGGACTCAGGCGGACACTCAAAGGCAGTGAATGAATCTCACAATCTACGGTCGGGCCTTGGCGCTCCAGCACCAAAAAAGCACCGTTGTCCAAGGCCATCAGGGGGTGATGCCAGGTGCCTTTGTGCAGCGTGAAGCCTTGCTGACCTGTGACCTCAAAGCACTGCAGCGTGCGCAGGTCGGGCTGGTCTTGGCCCAAGGCCACCAGCAAACGACAGCGCGCACCGGTCAAGGGCACAAAGGTTTGACTGCCGTGTTGGTGCCGCTCCAGCATGTGGCATGGGCCCTCGGGGTTTTGTGCCTGGGCGTGGAACACCGCCAACACCGCCTGGCCTTGGTCGCCCGACAAGTCCAGACCTGCTGGCAAATCCAGCCGTCCGCTGGTGCCTTGGTTGATGGTTTGGTGGGCTGGTGCAAACAAATTCAACACCTCGCCATAGGGCGAAAAAGCGTGTGCGGTCAGGGGCTGACAAGCCAGGGTGCCCAAAGGGTGTTCAGTGCTCATGGAATGACTTGGGTGAATGGGGTCCATCATGACAGATGAAAGTCGCCGGGGGGTGTCCCAACCGCTCAAAGCCAGCCTTGAATCGCCCGTTCAAACACCCGATTCGGTGCAGGCTGTGGCTGACGGTTCAAGCTTGCCGCAGGAGGCGGGTGCAGTGGTTCACGTCACAGGAGCTGATCGGGTGTATGAGGCGATTTATCAGGCCGTTTTGGAGCGCCGGCTGTCCCCCGGAGAGCGCTTGCGCGAACAAGAGTTGGCCCAGCAGTTCAACGTCTCCCGCACCTTGGTGCGCCAAGCGCTGCAACGTCTGGCGCAAGAGCAGGTCATCGAACTGCTGCACAACCGAGGGGCGCGTGTGCCCATTCCCAGTTTGGAAGATGCAGGCAGTGTTTTTGATGCCCGCAGGGTGGTGGAGTGCGAAGTGGCCAAACAACTTGCCGGACGACTGAGCGCCGAGCAATTGCATACCTTGCAACATTTGGCGGATGGTGAAACCGAGGCCGATCGCATCGGCGAGCATGCCCTGGCGATTCGTCTATCGGGAGAATTTCACCAAGCCATGGCCGACATGCATGGCAACCCGGTCATGGCCCGTTGGCTCAATGGCTTGCTGCCCACCACATCATTGCTCATGTCGCGCTTCAAACGCCAAGGGGGGCAGGTGTGTGTGGCCCACCGTCATGTCGACTTGATAAGCGCCTTGCAAAAAAGTCCTGCAGCGGCAGGCGCTGAAATGCGCAAACACCTCAACGAATTGGAGCAGTCCTTGACGGCACCCACGGCCCCTCGAAGGCAATTGCGCGACGTTTTTCAAGCCTACCGGGACACCCCCGAATAAACACCTTTGGAGATCGAAGCATGAATTTGAGTCCCGACAACTTGTCTTCCTTGCGCATTGACGCCAACCGTTTGTGGCAATCGCTGATGACCTTGGCCCAAATCGGTGGCACCGAAAAAGGCGGCGTGTGTCGTTTGGCCTTGACCGAACTGGACCGCCAAGGCCGGGACCTGGTCACGTCTTGGGCGCGCGAAGCAGGCATGACGGTCACGGTGGATCAAATCGGCAACGTCTTCATGCGCAGAGCCGGGCGGCAACCCGATTTGCCGCCCATCATGACCGGCAGCCACATCGACACCCAGCCCACGGGGGGCAAGTTCGACGGCAACTATGGCGTGTTGGCCGGGTTGGAGGTGGTGCGCTGTCTGAACGACCACGGCATCGAAACTGAGGCGCCCATCGAGGTGGCTTTTTGGACCAATGAAGAAGGCTCACGTTTTGTGCCGGTGATGATGGGCTCGGGCGTTTTTGCGGGCGCGTTTTCTCTAGAACACGCCTACAAGGCCCAAGACCAAGAGGGCAAAACCGTGCTGGAGGAGTTGCAACGCATTGGGTATGTGGGCAGCGAAGTGCCGGGGCAACATCCCATCGGTGCTTATTTTGAAGCCCATATCGAGCAAGGCCCGGTGCTGGAAGATGCGGGCGTGACCATTGGCGTGGTCAGCGGTTCCTTGGGCATCCGTTGGTTTGACTGCATCGTCACAGGCATGGAAGCCCATGCGGGCCCCACCCCCATGCCCCTGCGCCAAGATGCCCTGCAAGTGGCCACGCACTTGATGCAAGCCGTGGTGAGCACGGCCCACAAGTACGCCCCGCATGCCCGTGGCACGGTGGGCATGGTGCAT
>CAJBLW010000194.1 GCA_903953985.1 uncultured Burkholderiales bacterium | reverse complement strand
CTCTCGAACCTTGACCTGGCCCACGTATTCGTCAAGCAACTTGGGGCGCAAGGCGCGCTCAATCGCTTCCTCTTGGTGGGACACGGGGGCCGCGGAAATGACCCGGGGTTCGGGTTGCGGGGCAAAGTCGTCGGTGCGGATGCTCATGGGGTGACCAACTCGATGATGTCGTTGAGCTCAAGACGAGCGGTTTGAAAAATGGCGTCACTGACCCGCTTCCAAGGGTGCGGTGTCGCGCCGCGCTGGCGCCAGTCAAAGCTCTTGGGTTGGTTGCAAATGATGAAGCTCGGCTGCTTGGCCGTTTTGCTGTTGTCGATCGCAAACGGGTTGGTGGCGTTGTAGGCTGCCGTGGACATGGGAAAGCCGATCACGATGGACGTCCTGTCGTTGAAGGCTTCGGGCGACAAGACCAACATCGGGTGCATGTCGCGCATCTCGCGGCCCACCTGCGGGTTGAAGTTGATCCAGATGATGTCTTGCCGGTCGGGCACCCAAACGGCTCGGCTCACTTGAGGCCCTCGGTGCCAGCACCGAACTCCACGCCTTGCGGCGCATCGGGAATCACTTCGCCGCCATGTATCTGAGGGTCAAATGCGGCAAGCTTGTCTTGCAGGCTCAGGCGCAGGGGCACGGCGCGCAGCTCCAGACAGCCTTTGGCCACCACCGTGGCCTGCAAGGGCGTGCCGGGCGTGATGCCCAACGACTGCATCAGCTCGCGGCTGAGCCGGATGCCGTGGCTGTTGCCCCAGCTGGAAATGGTCAAGGCGGTAGTTTTCATGGCCACAGTATATCCATCGGATATCCAAATGCAAGGCAACCCAAATGCTTATTTGTTCAAGGCCTTGAGCGCCAGCTTGATGCCCTCGCTCACACCCACATCGGCGGGCAAGCTCTTGAGAGCCGCAGCGGCTTCTTTGTCGCTGTAGCCCAGCGCCAGCAAGGCTTGCTGGATGTCGTTTTGCGCGTCGCTGGTGTTGACGGCAAACAGGCCGCCCAAGTCGCCGCCCAGTTTGCCTTTGAGTTCGAGCAGCAAACGCTCGGCGGTCTTTTTACCAATGCCAGGCACCTTGACCAAGCGACCAACTTCTTGCGTGGTGATGGCCTGTGCCAAGTCGGTCACGCTCATGCCCGACAACACGCTCAGGGCGGTGCGGGGGCCGACGCCGGAAATCTTGATCAACTGGCGAAAGGCTTCGCGTTCGCTCAGGGTGGCAAAGCCGTACAAGATTTGCGCGTCTTCGCGCACCACAAAGTGCGTGACCAGACTGACTTTTTCGCCCGTGGCGGGCAGGTTGTAAAACGTGCTCATGGGCACATTCACCTCGTAGCCCACGCCGTGGCAGTCCACCACCACTTCGGGGGGGTTCTTGTCGCTCAGGATGCCGGTGAGTTTGCCAATCATGGAGAGGGTGCCTTCAAATGCCTATCATGGGAGAAAATGCACGGATTTAGACTACTCGTCACCGCGCCCATTCAGGATTATCAACTTGATTGTCAGACACACTTTCACGCCGCACAACAACACACGCCTGTCGCACCTTTGCGGCCCCATGGATGCGCACCTTCGCACCATCGAGGCGGGCTTGCAAGTGAGCATCGCGCACCGCCACGAGCAGTTCAAAGTGGACGGCCCCAAAGCGGTGGCTTTGCATGCGATGGAGATTTTGCAAGCGATCTACGAACGCGCCGACCGCCCGATTGCGCCCGACATGGTGCAACTCATGCTGGTGGGTGACAGCGGGGGCGAAGAAGCCAACCTGCCCGCCTTGCAAACCCGCCGCGCCGACCTGAAGGCCCGCACGCCGGTGCAAGCGGCCTATTTGGAAAGCATTGCCACCCATGACATCAGCTTTGGCATTGGCCCAGCGGGCACCGGCAAAACTTATCTGGCCGTGGCCTGCGCCGTGGATGCACTGGAGCGCGCCAGTGTGCAGCGCATTGTGCTGACCCGCCCGGCGGTGGAAGCGGGTGAACGTCTGGGCTTTTTACCGGGCGACTTGTCGCAAAAGGTCGACCCGTATTTGCGTCCTTTGTACGATGCGCTTTACGACCTGATGGGCAACGACAAAGTGCTCAAAGCCTTTGAGCGCAATGCGATCGAGGTAGCGCCGCTCGCTTTCATGCGCGGACGCACGCTGAACAACGCATTTGTGATTCTGGACGAAGCGCAGAACACCTCAACCGAGCAGATGAAGATGTTCCTGACACGCATCGGCTTTGGTGCCAAGGCGGTGATCACAGGCGACGTGAGCCAGATCGATTTGCCCAAAGGGCAACTGAGTGGCCTGATCGATGCCGAACGGGTCTTGAAGCGCGTCAAGGGCATCGCCTTCACACGCTTTTCGAGTGCCGATGTGGTGCGCCACCCGCTGGTGGCCCGCATCGTGGACGCCTACGACGCGCAAGGCAGCGCCCCCATGCGTGCGGGCGTCACGACCCGCCGCAAGTCCCTGCCCACCGACGATTGACCCCCCTCCTAAGCCCATGGCCTTGAAACAACTCCAGCTGTCCCTGCAATTTGGCGACATCCCCTATGCAGCCCGCCACCGCGCCGCCTTGCCACGCCATGCGGTCGCCCGCGCCGTTCGCCACGCGCTGACCGATAACGCCGAGATCACTGTGCGCATCGTGGGCGAGGAAGAAGGCCGAGCGCTGAATCAGAGTTACCGCAAAAAGGACTACGCCACCAATGTGCTGACGTTTGATTACGAGCAGGAACCGGTGGTGATGGCCGATTTGGTGCTGTGCGCGCCGGTGGTGGCGCGTGAGGCCAAAGAGCAGGGCAAGACGCTGGCCGCGCATTACGCTCATTTGCTGGTGCACGGCACTTTGCACGCCCAGGGCTGGGACCATGAGACCAGTAGCGCCGAAGCCGAGGAGATGGAGGCTTATGAGGTGGCCATTTTGGCGGGGTTGGGGTTAGAGAACCCTTATCTGTAGTTTTTGCTGGTTAGGCCCGGATGGTTTGAGCTGGGGAGGCCTCGAATGGGGTGGGGCCGGGTTCCTCATACCGGGGTACCGAAAATCGTCACCCG
>CAJBLW010000193.1 GCA_903953985.1 uncultured Burkholderiales bacterium | reverse complement strand
TGATCATTGTGTTGACTCTGCGTCCTTCGGGCTTGCTGGGTGAACGTGTGGCCGACCGCGCCTAAGGAGTGAGCATGAAACAACAACAAAAATTCTTGATGATGGTGATTGCCGCGGTGGGCTTGCTGGTGCTGCCCATCGTGCTGCAAGGCTTTGGCAACGCCTGGGTGCGCATTGCCGATATGGCGCTCTTGTACGTGTTGCTGGCCCTGGGCCTGAACATTGTGGTGGGTTATGCCGGTTTGCTGGACCTGGGCTACGTGGCGTTTTTCGCCATCGGCGCCTATTCCTACGGCCTGCTCAATTCTCCGCACCTGCTGGAGGCTTTTCCGGCCATTGCGGCCATGTTTCCGCAGGGCTTGAGTACGCCAATTTGGGTGGTGTTGCCGCTGGCGGCGGGGGCGGCGGGCATCTTTGGCATCTTGCTGGGTGCGCCCACCTTGCGCCTGCGTGGCGACTACCTGGCCATCGTGACGCTGGGCTTTGGCGAAATCATCCGGGTGTTCCTGAACAACCTGGACAACCCCATCAACATTACCAACGGTCCCAAGGGCATCAACCAGATTGATTCCCTGCACTTTTTTGGCTTCGATTTGGGTAAAAAGCTGGTCGTGGGCGGCTTTGAGTTTGCCTCGGTGTCTTTGTACTACTACCTGTTTATGGCGCTGGTCTTGTTCAGCGTGCTGCTGTCGCACCGCCTGCAGCTCTCGCGCGTGGGCCGAGCCTGGATGGCGATTCGTGAAGACGAAATCGCCGCCAAGGCCATGGGCCTGAACACCCGCAACCTGAAGCTGCTGGCTTTTGGCATGGGCGCCACTTTTGGTGGTGTGTCGGGTGCGATGTTTGCAGGCTTCCAAGGGTTCATCTCGCCCGAGTCCTTCAGTTTGATGGAGGCGGTGATGATCGTGGCCATGGTGGTTTTGGGCGGGCTGGGCTATTTGCCAGGCGTGATTCTTGGCGCGATCTTGTTGTCGGCTTTGCCGGAGGTTTTACGCTATGTGGCGGGCCCTTTGCAGGAGATGACCGGGGGTAGGCTGGACGCGGCCATCTTGCGCCAGTTGCTGGTGGCTCTGGCCATGATCGTGATCATGTTGATGCGGCCTCGTGGGCTGTGGCCTTCGCCTGAGCATGGCAAATCGCTCACGACGAAATGAAGGAGCAGACCATGAATCCAACCACCAACAAAGACACGGTCCTCCATGTTTCGGGCATATCCAAGCGCTTCGGCGGTCTGCAGGCCCTTTCGGATGTGGGCATCACCATCCAGCGCGGTCAGGTCTATGGCCTGATCGGCCCCAACGGCGCGGGCAAGACCACGTTCTTCAACGTGATCACCGGCCTGTACACGCCCGACAGCGGCACTTTTGAGCTGGCGGGCAAGCCCTACCAGCCCACGGCCGTGCACGAAGTGGCCAAGGCGGGCATTGCCCGCACCTTCCAGAACATCCGTTTGTTCGCCGAAATGACCGCCCTCGAAAACGTGATGGTGGGTCGCCATGTGCGCACTCACTCCGGTTTGCTGGGCGCCATTTTCCGCACACCCGGTTTCAAGGCCGAGGAAGCCGCCATTGCCCAGCGTGCGCAAGAGTTGCTGGACTATGTGGGCATCGGAAAATACGCCGATTACAAGGCCCGTACGCTGTCGTATGGTGACCAGCGGCGCCTGGAAATCGCCCGTGCTTTGGCGACCGATCCACAGCTGATTGCGCTCGATGAACCTGCAGCCGGCATGAACGCCACCGAAAAGGTGCAACTGCGCGAGTTGATCGACCAGATCCGCAAGGACAACCGCACCATCTTGTTGATCGAGCACGATGTGAAGCTGGTCATGGGTTTGTGTGACCGCGTCACGGTGCTCGACTACGGCAAACAAATTGCCGAAGGCACGCCTGCCGATGTGCAGAAAAACGAAAAAGTGATTGAGGCCTATCTGGGCACGGGAGGGCACTGAGATGGCCAATGTTCTTTTGAAAGTCAAAGACCTGCAGGTGGGCTACGGCGGCATTCAGGCGGTCAAGGGCGTGAGCCTGGAGGTGCGCGAGGGGGAACTGGTCTCGCTGATTGGCTCCAACGGTGCGGGCAAAACCACCACCATGAAAGCGATCACGGGCACCTTGCCTTTGCAAGTGGGAGACATCGAGTACTTGGGCAAAAGTATCAAGGGCCAAGGCCCTTGGGACCTGGTCAAGCAAGGCCTGGCCATGGTGCCAGAAGGCCGTGGCGTGTTCACCCGCATGACCATCACCGAAAACCTGCAAATGGGCGCGTACATTCGCTCAGACACTGCAGGCATTGCGGACGACATAGAGAAGATGTTCACCATCTTCCCGCGCCTGCGCGAGCGCAAAGACCAACTGGCGGGCACCATGTCCGGTGGCGAGCAACAAATGCAGGCCAAGGGTCGTGCTCTGATGAGCCGCCCCAAGGTTTTGTTGTTGGATGAGCCGTCCATGGGCTTGTCGCCCATCATGGTCGACAAGATCTTTGAAGTGGTGCGCGA
>CAJBLW010000192.1 GCA_903953985.1 uncultured Burkholderiales bacterium | reverse complement strand
TTCCTGAGGCGCTGGAAGGCTTTGACTTGATGGTGGGCGATGTGTCCTTCATCTCGCTGACTTTGGTGTTGCCCGGTGTGGTTCATTTGCTCAAACCCACAGGGCAGTTGCTGATGCTGGTCAAGCCGCAGTTCGAATTGCAACCCGGTCAGGTGGGCAAGGGCGGCATCGTCAAAGACGACACCCATTTTCCGTTCATCGAAAACCGCGTGCGCACGGCTTTGTCCGAGCTGGGCATGCAAGTTACCGCGTGGCTGGACAGCCCCATTGAAGGCGGCGACGGCAACCACGAATTTTTTGTGCAGGCCTGCTGGCCTGACCCAGCGGCAGTGGCACCCGCGCGCGAAAAAGCGCGCGAAGCCCACGAGGCCGATCTGGCCGCCTTGGCGTATGCCAAGGCCAACGACTACTGAATTGAAAGTTGAAGCGATGTCTGGTTTGAAACTGCCCATCAGCCTGGAGTTCTTTCCGCCCAAAACACCAGAAGGCGCAGACAAACTGCGCAGCGTGCGCGAACAGCTGTACAGCCTGCAGCCCGAGTTTTGCTCCGTGACCTACGGCGCTGGGGGCTCTACTCAAGAAGGCACATTTGCCACAGTGGGTGCCATCTTGAGCGAAGGGGTAGCTGCGGCTTCGCACTTTTCGTGTATTGGTGCGACCAAAGCTTCGGTACGCGCCGAGCTGGCCACGCTCAAGGCCATGGGCGTCAAACGCCTGGTGGCCTTGCGCGGTGATTTGCCCAGCGGCTATGGCGCAGGTGGCGAGTTCCATTACGCCAGCGATCTCGTCGCCTTCATTCGCGCCGAGACCGGCGACGACTTCCACATTGAGGTGGCCGCCTACCCCGAAATTCACCCGCAAGCCAAATCGCCCGATGCCGATTTGCAAGCCTTTGCCACCAAAGTGAAGGCTGGGGCCAACTCGGCCATAACGCAATACTTCTACAACAGCGATGCGTATTTCCGCTTTGTGGACGACGCCTACAAACTGGGTGTCGATGTGCCCGTGGTGCCGGGCATCATGCCGATCACCAGCTCAACCCAATTGTTGCGCTTTTCTGACGCCTGCGGGGCCGAGATCCCGCGCTGGATCCGTTTGCGCTTGCAAGCCTACGGCGACGACACCGACTCGATCAAGGCCTTCGGCCTGGACGTGGTGTCTGACCTTTGCGAGCAACTCATCAACGGCGGCGTGCCCGCCATCCACTTCTACACCATGAACCAGAGTGCGGCCACGCTGGCGGTGCTCCAGCGCCTGAAGGCACTGGCCCACTGACGCGCTGCGCCATGCTGGACCTGAAGCATTGGCCACGCCCCCCTCGGCCCTGGCTGGGGGTGTTCACCGACATCGATGACACCCTGACCACCGAAGGCGCGATCACGGCCGATGCCTTGCACGCCCTTGCCGCGCTGAAACAAGCGGGTCTGATGGTCATTCCCATCACTGGGCGCCCCATGGGCTGGAGCCGGGACTTTGCCCAAAACTGGCCGGTCGATGCACTGGTCGCTGAAAACGGGGCTGCTGCCTGGATACCCCAAGCCGACGGCGCGCCCCGGGCCATCTACCAGCAAAGTGCCGCCGAGCGGGCGGCCCATCGCATGCGATTAAACGCGGTGGCGGCGCGCATCATGCGCGAGGTGCCCGGTGCCACTTTGGCCCAAGACAGCGCTGGACGGGAAACCGACATGGCGATCGACCACAGCGAGTTCACGCATTTGCCGCCGCAAGCCATCGCTCAGGTGGTGCAACTCATGCGCAGTGAGGGCATGAACGCCACCGTCAGCAGCATCCACATCAACGGCTGGTTCGGTGAGCACCATAAACTGTCGGGCGCCCAATGGATAGTCCGCCAATTGTGGGGGCGTGCACTGGATGCCGAAACCGCGCGCTGGGTTTATGTGGGAGACTCCACCAATGACCAAGTGATGTTCGAGCACTTTGCTTGCAGTGTGGGTGTGGCCAATATCTGCCGCTTTGAAGCTCAACTGACCCATCGGCCCCGTTACATCACCCCCAGTGAACGCGGTGCCGGTTTTGCCGAACTGACCCGGCATTTGCTGTCGCACCTGAATTGACCTCCCCGGTTTCAAACCCCTCATCGCAGCCAATGGTGCGATGCTCACCCCCACCGACTGGACTTGCGCATGATCGCCCCGCCCCTTTTGACCTGGTCTGAAAAAGACGCCACCCGCTCAGCCATTTGGCGCTCCGACCAAGTCATGCCCAAGCAAGTGGTGCTGGCCGACGACACCATGACCGCCGACACGGCCTACCGGCTGGCCTGCGCGGGCACGGGCTTGCTCTGGCGCAGTGATTTTCAAAATGCACGGCAAATGTTGCAAGCGTTGACACGGCGCATCGACAAACCCAAAAAAGTGCGCGTCAAAAAATCCGACGCACCGGTACCCGCCCTGCCGGGCGCAGCCTTCCATACCCATCGACAAGCACAAGCCCAACGCACCCGCATCTTGAGCCAAGTTTTGATTGAGTTGAACAGCGACTACGGCATAGATCTGCGCCGCGCTCCCGATGCCAAACCGGCCTGCCTTCAAGCCTTTGGCCCCTCCAACGGCCAAGCCTCTGTCGTCTCGTTGCGCAGCCTGCAAGGGGCGATTGGCGCATTCGAGTGGCGCAAGAATGGTGTCGAGGTGCCCGCCATGGGCGAAGCCTTGCGCATTTACCCGCATTACGGCGTTTTTTCTCCGGTTCGGGGCGAGTATGTCGCGTTGGTAGCCAACACCCCTTGGCCGCAAGCCATGGCCACACACCCGGTGGCGTTTGACATTGGCGTGGGCACCGGCGTTTTGTCTGCTGTCATGTCCCGCCGTGGTGCCACCCAAGTGATCGGCACCGACCTGTCCGAACGTGCTCTGGCATGCGCGCTGGACAATTTGCAACGCTTGGGTCTGCAAAATCAGGTTCAGCTCTTGCACACCAATTTGTTTCCACCTGGCCAGGCCGCGCTGGTAGTTTGCAACCCGCCGTGGCTGCCAGCACGCCCGACCACGCTGCTGGAGCAGGCCGTCTATGACGAAGGCAGTCAGATGCTCAAAGGCTTTCTGGGTGGCCTGAAGGCGCACCTGATTGAAGGCGGCGAAGGCTGGCTGATCTTGTCGGACTTGGCCGAACACCTGGATTTACGCACACGCGAAGAACTGCTGAGCTGGATCGCCGAAGCGGGTCTGCAGGTGCTGGGCCGCACGGACGTGAAACCGGTGCATGGCAAAGCACAGGACCCTAGCGACCCGCTGCATGCGGCGCGGGCAGCAGAGGTCACATCGCTTTGGCGATTGGGCAGTGTGTTAGCGCTGCCTGTCATGGATCCCGGATCAAGCCCGCGATGACATTTGAAATGGGGTAACAAAATTCAAAGCTTGTCACCCCGGGCTTGACCCGGGGTCCATCTTTGCAGCCCGAGCCTCCGACTTCAAACCCGCGCCAACACCGGCCCCAGCGCTACGCCAGTGTGCGTGCCCAAGATCACCAGTGCCTCTGGCGTCATGGCGCCCACGATGCGACCACCCGCATTGCCACCTTCCGGGCCCAGGTCAATCACCCAATCGGCCTCGGCGATCACATCGAGGTCGTGCTCGATCACGATCACGCTGTGGCCCGCATTGACCAAGCGGTGCAGCACACTGATGAGTTTGTCCACGTCGGCCATGTGCAGGCCCACGGTGGGCTCATCCAACACATACAGCGTGTGCGGGGCTTTGTTGCCACGCTTTCCGACTTCGTCGCGCACCTTGGTCAACTCGGTCACCAACTTGATGCGCTGGGCCTCACCGCCACTGAGCGTGGGGGATGGCTGGCCCAAGGTCAGGTAACCCAAGCCCACATCTTTGAGCAACTGCAACGGATGCGCGATGCTGGGCATGCTGGCAAAAAAGTCCACCGCTTCGTCCACTTCCATCTTCAGCACATCGCCAATGCTTTTGCCGCGCCAGGTGACGGCCAAGGTTTCAGGGTTGAAGCGCGCGCCTCGGCAGGTTTCGCAGGGCACTTTCACATCGGGCAAAAAGCTCATCTCGATGGTGCGCATGCCCTGGCCTTCACAGCCGGGGCAACGGCCTTCACCGGTGTTGAAGCTGAAACGCCCGGCCGCATAACCCCGCGCTTTGGCCTCCAGCGTTTCGGCAAACAGCTTGCGGATCGTGTCCCAAAAGCCGATGTAGGTGGCGGGGCAAGAACGCGGGGTTTTGCCGATGGGTGTCTGGTCCACTTCGAGCACACGGTCGATGGTTTCAAAGCCTTGCACGTCGCTGCACGCGGTCAAGGCCACGCGCTGACCAGCGTCTTGTGCGGTGCGGCCTGCAAAAGTGGATCGCTGGCTGACCAGGGCCTGCACGTTGGCCAGCAACACATCGCGGGCCAGGGTGGACTTGCCGGAACCACTGACGCCGGTCACGGCCACAAGGCGTTTGAGAGGCACTTGAACATCGACCTGGCGCAGGTTGTGCAAATTGGCACCAGTGAGGGTGAGCCACTGCAAATCCGCACCCACCGCTTCCGCTGCTTCTGCGCGGGGCGATGGCGTGGGCGACGATTTGGGCGTACCCCCGCCGTATGAGGAACCCGCGGCATTGCCCCGCGCAGAAGTACTCACCACGCGACGCAATTGCATCGGATGCTTCATCGCATGCAACAAATAGCGACCCGTTTGAGAATCGGCAGAGGCCGTGATGTCGGCCACCGAACCCTCCGCCACCAATCGGCCGCCGCGTTTGCCCGCACTCGGGCCGATGTCGATGATGTGGTCGGCGCGGCGGATCGTGTCTTCGTCGTGCTCCACCACCACCAGCGTGTTGCCCTTGTCGCTCAGGCTTTGCAAGGCGTTGAGCAAAATCCGGTTGTCACGCGCATGCAGGCCAATGGTGGGTTCGTCCAACACGTAGCACACGCCCTGCAGGTTGCTGCCCAGTTGCGCCGCTAGGCGAATGCGCTGCGCCTCGCCACCCGACAGCGTGGGCGCGCCCCGGTCAAGCGTGAGGTAACCCAATCCCACTTCTTCCAAAAATTCCAGGCGGCTCTTGATTTCGGGCACCAGGTCGCGTGCGATGTCGGCGTCGCGACCCGTAAGGTGCAGCTTTTCAACCCAGCTGCGGACATCGGTGACCGACAAGCTGGCGATGTCGGTGATGCGCCAGCCCTGGCCCGGCGCAGCGCCCAGCCGAACGGCGCGTGCTGTGGCATTCAGGCGCGTGCCTTCGCAACGGGGGCAGGCCACATTGGCCAGGTCTTCGATCTCGGGCTCGGCAAAGGTTTGCTCGCGGCCTTTTTCTTTGTCGTCACGCACCGAGTCGTCAAACACTTGGCGTTCGTCTTTGCTCAACTTGACGCCCGTGCCCACGCAATCGGGGCACCAACCGTGTTTGCTGTTGTAAGAAAACAGGCGTGGGTCCAGCTCGGCATACGAGGTGTCGCACGCCGGGCAAGCCCGCAGTGTGGAAAACACGCGGTGCTGGCCAATACGGGCGGTGGATTCACCGCTGAACATGGCCTCGCGCAAGCCAGCCAAATCACTCAGCACATGGACCACGCCTTTGCCGTGTTCCAGCGTTTTGCTCAGGGCTTGGCGCAGCGCGGTTTCATGGCTCGACATCACATCCAGGCTGACCACAGGCAATTCGATGTTGTGCTCTTTGAAGCGGTCGATGCGCGGAAAGCCTTGTGTGGGCAAAAATTCGCCGTCCACACGCAAGTGCGTGTACCCACGCGGCCGCGCCCAATCGGCCAGTTCGGTGTAAACGCCTTTGCGGTTCGTCACCAGCGGGGCCAGTAGGCCGATGTGTTGGCCCTTGAACTGCGTCATCAACTGCGCAATGATGCTGTCGGGCGTTTGCGGCTGAACGGGCGTGTTGTCGTGCACACAGTGCTGAATGCCGAGCTTGACGTATAAGAGACGCAAAAAGTGCCAGACCTCGGTGGTCGTGCCCACGGTGGATTTGCGGCCGCCGCGTGACAGGCGCTGCTCAATCGCCACAGTGGGCGGGATGCCATACACCGCATCGACCTCGGGGCGGCCTGCGGGCTGCACGATGCTGCGGGCGTAGGCGTTCAAGCTTTCCAAATAACGGCGCTGGCCTTCGTTGAACAGGATGTCAAACGCCAGCGTGGATTTGCCCGAGCCACTCACGCCCGTAACCACGTTGAACTTGCCGCGTGGAATGTCCACGCTCAGGTTTTTGAGGTTGTGCTCTTTGGCATTGACGATCTGGATGTTGTTGTTCAACACAGGCGCGCGACGTTGCGGGGTCAAGCCCTTGGCACTGCCCTGACTTCGAACGCTGATCAGCGAGGCTGCGGTGTCAGAGGGTGACGATTTTGGCGTACCCCGGCCGTATGAGGAACCCGCTGACACCGCAGCCTCGCCCCCATAGGAACCCAAACGCTCAGCCACACCCAACACCTCACCCATAGACTCGGCATATTCGCGCAGCGCCAAACCTGTGTGCGAAGTGGCATGCTGGCGCACGTCTTCGGGCGTGCCCTCGGCCACAATCAGGCCCCCGGCATACCCGCCCTCGGGCCCCAAGTCGATCAGCCAATCGCTGGCACGGATCACGTCGAGGTTGTGCTCAATGACGATGAGCGAATGCCCCGCTTCGAGCAGCTTGCGCAAAGCGCGCATCAGCTTGGCGATGTCGTCAAAGTGCAGACCGGTGGTCGGCTCGTCAAACATGAAAAGCGTGCCCTTGCGCGCCAGACTCTGGCGACTTTTGGAGGCGCTTTTGGCCGCTTCGGCCAGAAAGCCTGCGAGCTTCAAGCGCTGAGCCTCGCCACCCGAGAGCGTGGGCACTGGTTGGCCCAAGCGGACATATTCCAGACCCACATCCACGATGGGCTGCAGAGCACGGATCACGTCGCGGTCTTGTGCAAACAAAGCGGCAGCTTCACTCACCGTGAGGGCCAACACTTCGGCCACGTTCAGGTGGTGCACAGCACCGCCAATG
>CAJBLW010000191.1 GCA_903953985.1 uncultured Burkholderiales bacterium | reverse complement strand
CGCGCAAGCCGTGGCCTGGGGCGACAGCGAAATCGTGATCGCCGGTGGCCAGGAAAACATGAGCGCCAGCCCCCACGTTTTGAACGGCAGCCGCGACGGCCAGCGCATGGGCGACTGGAAGATGACCGACACCATGATCGTGGACGGCCTGTGGGACGTGTACAACCAATACCACATGGGCATCACCGCCGAGAACGTGGCCAAGGCCCACGGTATCACCCGCGACATGCAAGACGCCTTAGCGGCAGGCAGCCAGCGCAAGGCTGCGGCCGCGCAAGAAGCGGGCAAATTCAAGGACGAAATCGTTGACGTTCTGATCCCTCAGCGCAAGGGCGATGCGCTGGTGTTCAACACCGACGAGTTCATCAACAAGAAAACCACCGTGGAAGTGTTGGCAGGTTTGCGCCCGGCGTTTGACAAGGTGGGCAGTGTGACCGCTGGCAACGCTTCGGGCATCAACGACGGCGCAGCCGCTGTGATGGTCATGTCAGCCAAAAAAGCCGCTGCTTTGGGCCTCAAGCCCTTGGCCCGAATTGTGGCCTTTGGCACCAGTGGCCTGGACCCGGCCACCATGGGCATGGGCCCCGTGCCTGCGTCGCAAAAAGCGCTGGCCCGTGCCGGCTGGAAAGCCCAAGATGTGGACTTGTTTGAGCTGAACGAAGCCTTTGCCGCGCAAGCTTGCGCCGTGAACCAGGCGCTGGACATCGATCCTGCCAAGGTCAACGTCAACGGCGGTGCCATTGCCATTGGTCACCCCATCGGAGCGTCTGGTTGCCGCATCTTGGTGACCTTGCTGCACGAAATGCAGCGCACACAGGCCCAAAAAGGTCTGGCCGCTTTGTGCATTGGCGGCGGCATGGGCGTGTCCCTGGCCATCGAACGCGTTTAACCAAACCTCGCCGCTCAGGCTGCGTGAATCGGTGCACTGTCCAGTTGTATAAGGGCAGCCGATCATGCGGGTTTGGGTGGTTTTCCACGATCTCAACACACTCATCACCAGGAGACAATCATGAGTCAAAAAGTAGCGTACGTCACAGGCGGCATGGGCGGCATCGGAACCGCGATCTGCCAGCGCCTTCACCAAGAAGGCTTCAAGGTCATCGCCGGTTGCGGCCCAACACGTGACTTCAACAAATGGCTGGACGAGCAAAAAGCCTTGGGCTTTACCTTTTACGCCTCGGTCGGCAACGTGGGTGACTGGGATTCCACTGTGGAAGCCTTTGCCAAAACCAAGGCCGAGCACGGCCCCATCGACGTGCTGGTTAACAACGCCGGCATCACCAAGGACCGCATGTTCCTAAAGATGACCCGTGAAGACTGGCAAGCCGTGATGAACACCAACTTGGACTCCATGTTCAACGTGACCAAGCAAGTGGTCGCCGACATGGTCGAAAAAGGCTGGGGCCGCATCATCAACATCAGCTCGGTCAACGGTGAAAAAGGCCAGGCCGGTCAGACCAACTACTCGGCTGCAAAAGCCGGTATGCACGGTTTCTCTATGGCCTTGGCGCAAGAGATGGCCACCAAAGGCGTGACGGTCAACACCGTGAGCCCTGGCTACATCGGTACCGACATGGTCAACGCCATCCGTCCTGACGTGTTGGAAAAGATCGTGGCCACTGTGCCCGTCAAGCGCTTGGGCAAACCCAGCGAGATCGCCTCCATCATTGCCTGGATGGCCAGCGAAGACGGTGGTTACACCACCGGCGCTGACTTTGCCGTCAACGGTGGTTTGCACATGGGCTGATGCCCTGGGCGACGTGACTGGGCTTATTGCTCACAAAAAAAACCCGCCTTGGCGGGTTTTTTTGCGTCTGTCTGTGCACTGAGGTCAATTGCCCACTTGTCTTCCTGTACCCACCATTTGCATGGCTGAGGCGATCAACCCAGACACCTCAGTCATGTTGCCTGGCACGATGAGGGTGGTTTTGGCGTCTTGCGCCACCTTGCTGTAGGCCTGCACGGCTTGCTCGGCCACCTTCAACTGAACCGCCATTTCACCGCCGGGTTGGCGAATGGCGCTGGCAATGCGCTCAATGGCCTGAGCCGTAGCGTTGGCCATTTCGGTGATGGCGGCAGCATCGCCTTGGGCCTTGTTGATGGCCGCTTGTTTTTCGCCTTCAGAGCGGGCAATGAAGGCTTCGCGCTCGCCGGTGGCGATGTTGATTTGCTCCTGGCGGCGGCCTTCGGATGCCGCGATCAGGGCACGCTTTTCGCGCTCGGCTGTGATCTGAGACTGCATGGCCAACAAAATTTCTTTGGGCGGTGTCAGGTCCTTGATTTCGTACCGCAGCACCTTCACGCCCCAGTTCAGGGCCGCTTCGTCGATCGCGGCCACGACTTGCGAGTTGATGATGTTGCGCTCCTCAAAGGTTTTGTCCAGTTCCAACTTACCGATCACGCTGCGCAAACTGGTTTGCGCCAACTGGGTCACTGCCACGATGTAATTGGACGAGCCGTAACTGGCCAGTTTGGGGTCGGTCACCTGAAAGTAAAGGATGCCATCCACTTGCAGTTGCGTGTTGTCGCGGGTGATGCAAATTTGACTGGGCACATCCAGTGGGATTTCTTTCAGGCTGTGTTTTTGGATCACGTTGTCCACAAAGGGCACCACAAAGTTCAAGCCGGGTGCCAGGCTGGCATGGAATTTACCCAGCCGCTCCACCACCCAGGCCTCTTGCTGTGGCACGACCTTGACGGTCTTGACGATGAACAGGATCGCGATGATCACGAGAACGGCAGCGATTTCCATGGATGGATTCCCTTTGAAGAGGTTGGAGCGGATTGTTCATGTTTTTTCAAGCACCAAGCGGTTGCCCGCCATGGCTTGAATACGGTAAATGCCTGGGATCGCGCTCTGGCCTGGTGCCAGCACTGCTGTCCAAGCCGCACCACGGTGTTTGACTTGCGTCGTGCCCATGGCATCCCATGCCTCGACTTCTACGGTGGCACCCAGGTCCAGATGTTGGTCATGGTCTTGCGTGGCGTTGGTCACCTGGCGTTGACGCCATTGGCCCAGCAGCAATGCGCCTGCGCCACCGACGAGGGCAGCAGCCACCAGCTGTGTGCTGTTGTTGTAACCCGCCATGGCGGCCAGTGCTCCCGCTACAGCGCCCAAGCCCAGCATCAGCAGGTAAAACGTGCCCGTCGCCAGTTCCAATGCCACCAAGGCACCCGCCAGAACCCACCACATTGTTGTGTCGTTCATGCCTGTCCTTTCTGTTTTGATGTACGCATTGTCTTGGTTTTGTGAATGGGTCTTTGTAGGCCAACCCGTGGGGCATGTTCCCTTGGACTGCCCAAACCCGGCAGATGGCTAGGACAATAACGTCCCCTGCATTGCCCTGAACCCCGACGTGTGGGCCTGTCGCTTGCGCTGTTTGTGCAGGGGCAGCTGCGAGAGATCAACGATCCAAGTGTGGTCATAATGCGCTGATATTTTTCTTGAGCCGGCGTGCGTCCCTGACCTTGCACAAGGGCAAGACGGAAAGTTCATCTCATTTTGACACTGTTGGGATTTCACGGCGTGACCACTGATCAACCTTCGAGCCCTGCAGGGCGCCCAAACACAACTGGGCCAGGGCCTTTGCACGCAGCCGTGGCGGGGGTCCACTCCCCGATGCGCGTGCTTTTGTTGGGAGCGACTGGCACGATCGGCATGGCCACTGCGCGTGCGATGGTTCAACGGGGTCACCACGTGGTGTGCCTGCTCAGGCCGCGCCGAAGTGATCAACATCTGAAAGCCAACGCAACGCCGCCAGAAAGCTTGGCCGGGGTCACGGTTTTGTGGGGGGATGCGTCTGATCCAGAAGTTTGGATCCGGCCGTCTTTTATGGGGGCCCATTTTGATGCGGTGGTCTCTTGCATGGCCTCGCGCACGGGCTCGCCTCAAGATGCGTGGCGCGTTGATCACCAGGCTCACGTGTCCGCTCTGAAAGCGGCACAAGCTATGGGTGTGAGGCATTTCGTACAACTGTCAGCCATCTGCGTGCAAAAACCCTTGTTGGCGTTTCAACATGCCAAGCTGGCCTTTGAAAAAGCCTTGATCGAATCCGGCATGACCTATTCCATCGTGCGCCCCACAGCTTTTTTCAAATCCCTGTCGGGCCAGCTGGAGCGGGTCAAAAAAGGCAAGCCGTTTTTGCTTTTTGGCGACGGGCAGTTGACCGCCTGCAAGCCCATCAGCGACGACGATTTGGCCGATTTTCTGGTGGGCTGCCTGGACGATGCGTCGCGGCACAACCAGATCTTGCCCATCGGCGGGCCGGGGCCAGCTATCACGCCTCTACAGCAAGGCGAGCATTTGTTTGCGTTGCTGGGAATGCCGCCGCGATTCAAGCGTGTTCCGGTGGGCCTGATGGACGCCATCGTGGCTGTGTTGAGCGTGTTGGGTAAGTTCATTCCTGCTGCTGCGGACAAGGCCGAGCTGGCCCGCATTGGGCGGTATTACGCCACCGAGTCCATGTTGGTGTGGGACGCTCAGGCGCAGCGCTACGATGCGCAGGCCACCCCCTCGCACGGTTCACAAACGCTGTTCGATGCTTATGCCCTTTGGGTCAAAGGTGAGGGCGTGCCCGATCGCGGGGAGCACGCCGTTTTTTAAACGGTTTTGTGCAGCGCTTCAGGCCGTCAAGCCCGTGAGCTTGTCACTCAGCGCCCACAAGCGGATGCCCAAACTTTCTTGTGTGGCTTTGGCCGACAGCTTTTGCGCAAAAGCGGGTCGCCCCGGGCGCTGGCGGTTGCCCCAACTCCAATGCACGCCCGAGGTGGCGAAATCGGCGTCGACCACCACTTGCGCCACGCGCTCACCCGCCAAGGCCTGGCTGACATAGCCCTTGGTGATGTTCTTCTGGAACCAGGGGAAGATGCGTTGAAAAGCCAAAGGTGTGTCGCGAAACAAAGCGGTATCGGCCACGCAACCGGGGTACACCGTGCTGCACACCAGACCGGTGGTGTCGTGAAAGCGGCGGTGCAACTCTCGGCTGATGATCATGTTGCACAGCTTGCTGTCTTTGTAGGCCTTGCCGGCCTTGAAGGCCTTGCCGTCAATCATGGCCACCGGGTCCAGAAAGCCTTGTTCCAGACCCTCCAAGTTGCCCAAGTCAGCCGGAGCGGGAATGGGCACTTTGCCGCCAAATTCCTCGGAGTTGGCCGTCACCGTGCCCAGGGTGATGAGCCGCGCACAGAAAGCCGGTTGTTTTGCCCGTTCTTCGTTTTGGGTGCTGAGCAGCAAATCCATCAACAACCGACTCAGTAAAAAGTGCCCCAGGTGGTTGGTGGCCACACTCAGTTCATAGCCTTCGGGTGATCGGGCGGGCGTCTTCAGTCGCGGCTGGTAAGAGGCGGCGTTGTTCAGCAGCGCATGAAGGGGCCAGCCCATGGCGGCATAAGCCGCCACAAAGTCACGCACGCTTTGCAAAGACCCCAAGTCCAAGTGCATGAGCGTGAAGTGACCAGCGGGCAACTGCATCTGGTCGGCCACGCGTTCGGCTTTGTCCAGGTCTCTGCAGGCCATGACCACATGCCAGCCGAGCTGGATGAGCGACGCGGTGGCATACAAACCGACACCCGACGAGGCGCCGGTGACGATCACAAGGGGGTTGAGGGGTTGGTTCGTGGGGGTTGAAGATGCAAGACGCATGTTCATCGCCAGTCGATCACCATTTTCAAGCACTCAGGGTCGCCAAAGGCCACCTCATAAGCGCGTTGTGCGTGCTCGGCGGTTTCGGTGTGGGTCAGCAAGCCGTCCAGAGGCAAGGTGCCATCGTGGAACATGGTAACCACCGCGTCGAGGTCGTGTTTTTTCCATTGCGCGGCGACACGCACCGTGGCTTCGCGCATGAAGGCGGGGGCGTAGGCAAAGGACAGGTCTTGTTTGTAAAAACCGGCCAACACCACTTCGCCCCCCGGGGCCATTTTGGCAATCACTTTGTTCAAAATGCTGGCGTCACCGCTGACATCGCAAATGCAGCGGTAGTCTTTGCGCACATCTTGGTCGGGGTGGATGACGTCATAACCGAGCGCGCCTTTTTGCCTGACCGCTTGGGTTTCCCAGACCACCGGTGCAGGCCGACCTGCGGCCACCACCATGCGCGCCAACAGTCGGCCCATGATGCCGTGGCCAATGATGAGGTCGGGGTAGGCCAAAGGCATGGCTTCGCGGCCCACGGTGAACACATGGTGCGCCGTGGCGGCCAAGGCCAGCAGCACGCCCTTGGCACCCAGGGCCGGGTCCAACTTGACGGCCCGTTCATGCGGCACCACCAAACGCTCACCCGATCCGCCAAAGATGTTTTGCACCCCTTGAAATGCGTAAGAGCCGGGTAAAAACACCACGTCACCGACGGCCAAGTCCGTGACTTCATCGCCTATTTTTTCGATGGTTCCCACGGTTTCGTAGCCCGGCACCAAGGGGTAGGACAAGCCCGGAAAGGGCGGCATGGTGCCCTCCCACAGCAAGCGTTCGGTGCCGGTGCTGATGCCGCTGAACGACACCGCCACCTCCAGGTCCCGGGGGCCCATGGGGGCGAGTTCCAATTCTCGAACACTCAATGATTGGGGCGCTTCAAAAACAATGGCTTTGGCTTTCATGGGGGACATTTTGACGCACTTGAAAATTTCTCGCAGTCACGTCCATCTGCCTGCACATGCGTGAACCAGGGCCGCGAAGCTCACCGCACAGTCGAGCCTTTGCGCTGTCCGAGAGCCCGTCAGTCACCCTTTGTTTTACCCACATAATGGGCCGTGAAAAGTAGACATACAGGTTGGCAGCATGACGATGAAATGGTTGTTTATGGGCGTTTTGATTCTGGCCGCTTTGGTTTTCGCATTCTGGACTTCAGACATGCCCGCATCTGAGCTGGAGAAACGTTATGCCAAGCCCTCGCTGGCGGTGCTAGAAGTCGATGGTTTGAACATTCGTTACAAAGACACTGGGCCCAAGAGCGCACCGGTGCTGTTGTTGTTGCATGGCTTTGGCTCCAGTTTGCAAACTTGGGACAATTGGGCTGCCCAGCTGGACCCGCATTACCGCGTGATCAGGCTCGATTTGCCCGGCTTCGGCTTGACGGGCCCCAGCCCGGTGAACGATTATTCGGAAGAAAAAGATTTGGCCACCTTGACCCATTTCGTGGACAAGCTGGGGGTCGCCGAGCTCTCGGTCATTGGCCACTCCATGGGTGGCAAAATGGCCTGGACTTTCGCGGCCGCCCAAGGGCCACGCGTCAAGGCTTTGGTCTTGATGGCGCCTGACGGGTACCCCCAAGCCGAAGACGTAGGCTCCAAACCCTATGCCATGCCAGCGGTCATGGGTTTGATGAAGTTTTTTTTACCCAAGTACTTGGTTCGAAAATCACTGGAACCTGCCTTTTTCGACGCCACGGCTTTGGAGGATCGTTTGGTGGAACGCTATTTCGACATGCTCAGAGCGCCGGGTGTTCGAGGGGCCATTTTGGAGCGCGGCCAACAGACGATTTACACCGATCCCGTGCCCCGTTTGAAAAAAATCACCGCCCCGACCTTGCTCCTTTGGGGGCAAGCGGATCTCATGATTCCCAGCAGCAACGCCCAAAGCTATGCGGGTGTTTTGGCAGACTCTCAAACCGTGTTGTTGCCCAATTTGGGGCATTTGCTGCAGGAAGAGCAGGCGCACCTGGGATTGGCCCAAGTCACACAATTTCTCAACAAAAAACTGCAAGCGCTGAAATAAACGGCTTTTTAGCCCAATGCTTCAGCCCCGTCACAGGGCTTGAGAAACCCTGATTTCGCGCCATGCCCCAGCCTAGGGGGCAGCAGCGCAAGGCCAGCCACTGGCCCGCGCTGATCCAGGATCGGGTCTCTTAGCCCCGTTTTTTTGCAGACGGAGCCGACGTGGCGTGGGCGCAACGCATCAGTTGGGATGCGTTTTTGCCGCCTACCCGCCTGTAAAAACATCCCTCAGCCCTGTGCACCTTGCGCCCGCGAGTCCAAGCGGCTTGTGCCGTTGGGCCGATTCGACGGCCCATGCCAGCCAAGTGCGGCGCAAAGCCGAGTGTCAACATGTATTGACAACCCGTTAAGTCTTGTTATATTGACATCTGGGGATGTCATGTTTCATTGACAGGCTCCTGAAATAAGGGGGATGTATGGGTCTGATGACGCGAGCAGAAGAGGCGCTGAAGTTTCACTTCACCGCTGCGGCCGGGGTGGGGGCGCCGCCCAGGTTACAGGCCGCCATGGCACATGCCGTTTTTTCTGGCGGTGCACGGATTCGGCCGCAACTGTGTTTGGCCGTGGCGACAGCTTGTGGGGATGATGCCCCGGAATTGACCAATGCCGCCGCCGTGGCCTTGGAATTCATGCACTGCGCTTCGCTGGTGCACGACGACATGCCCATCTTTGACAATGCCGATTTTCGGCGCGGCCAACCTACGGTACACAAGGCCTTCAACGAACCGTTGGCCTTGTTGGCTGGCGACGGCTTGATCGTGATGGCTTACCAAGTCTTGTTGCGGGCGGGACGCCAGCACCCTGAGCGCTTGTTGGACTTGATGGACAACCTCTCGCGCGGCGTGGGTTTGCCCTACGGCATTGTGGCGGGACAGGCTTGGGAGTGTGAAACCACCGCTGATTTGGCCCAATACCAACGTGCAAAAACAGGGTCTCTGTTTGTCTCTGCAACCTGTGCTGGCGCGATTGCCAGCGGACAGTCGCCCGAGCCTTGGGCCCCTTTGGGGGCCTTCTTAGGGGAGGCCTATCAGGTGGCCGATGACATTCGCGATGTGTTGGGTGATGTGGCCAGTTTGGGCAAACCCGTAGGGCAAGACACGCTCAACGAGCGCCCCAGTTCTGCCCAGGCCTTGGGTTTGGACGGCGCCATCCTGCACTTTGATGGGCTGATCGCGCAAGCTGCCCATGCCATTCCGGATTGCTCTTGCCGCGACATGCTCCGTCAATTGGTGATGCTGGAGTCTGAGCGCTTGGTGCCCAAGTCCATGTGTGAGAGCTATCGGAAAAAGGCTTTGGACCTGCAGCGTCCCAAAGCCAAAAAATCATCCTCTGCCTTGACCCGTTAATCCTCACTCAAGCCTGCCATGACTCAGCCTGCGGACATTACCCATACGCCTTACTCCTTGCCTGACGTGACGACCTGGCATGACCGATTTCTCCAATGGCTGGAGCACGTGTATGCCAGCCCCAAGCTTTACCAATGGTCCTTGAGCAACCCCTTGACGCGTTGGGTCACGCGGCGTCGCACACAAAAGTTGTTTGACTTGATGTCGGGCTTTGTGTATTCGCAGGTTTTGCTGGGCTGTGTCCGCTTGGATTTGTTCAAAATGCTGCAGCAAGCACCGGCTGATCTCAAACAAATCGCGCTTCGCGTTGGCGTTCCCGAACCCTTGTTGCAGCGCTTGTTGCTGTCGGCGGTGTCTTTGGGTTTGCTGGAGTTCAGAAGCCAGGCCCGTTTTGGACTGGGGCCGCTGGGCGTGCCCTTGGCGATCCACCCCGGTATTGGCGCCATGATTGAACACAACCACTTGCTCTATGGCGACATGCAAGACCCCTTGGGTTTCTTGAAGAACGCTTGGCAGGGCGGCATGGCCGAGTATTGGCCTTATGCGCACGACGAACAGGCCGCTGACCGTGCAGCGCAAGACAAGTTCAGTCGGTATTCCGACTTGATGGCCGCATCGCAAGGTTTTGTGGTCCAAGAAATTTTGTCGTCCTATGCTTTTGATGAGCATCGGTGTGTGCTGGATGTGGGTGCGGGCAAGGGGCGTTTTGCCAGTGATTTGGCCAATCACGCGCCACACTTGTCTCTCCAGTTGTTTGACTTGCCCCCTGTCTTGGCCTTGGCCAAAGCCCATGTCAGCGCACAGGGCTTGCTTGACCGGATGCGCTTGTGTCCAGGCAGTTTTCTGCACGACCCCTTGCCCCAAGGTGCCGACCTGGTGACCTTGGTTCGGGTGGCCCATGACCATCCCGATGAGGTGGTCAAACTTTTGCTCAAAAAAATCCACACCGCTTTGCCTGTGGGGGGTGTCTTGCTGATGGCCGAGCCCATGGCCCAAACACAGTCAGGCGCGCAGGATGGCTACACACAGTCAGATGCCTATTTCCACTTTTACCTGTTGGCCATGGGGGCGGGTCGCCTGCGTACCCCAGAAGAGCTGATGCGATTGATGCAAGAGGCGGGTTTCGCACAAATCGAGCGCGTTCCAAACACCATGCCCATCCATGCGCAGATTCTCGTTGGGCGTAAACGTCAGTGTTTACCCTAGAATTTTCCCATTTATGTAAATCTTATTTGACACCTGTCAGTGTAAGCTCAACAATACAGTCATGAAATCAACCGCAGTCGTTTTTGACCAACCCAGACAGTTGTCCTTGCAGGCCTTGGCCCTGCCACAACTGCAAGCGGGTGAAGTGGAAGTTGCCGTGCAGTACAGCGGCATCAGCACTGGAACTGAACGAATGTTGTGGGATGGCAGCATGCCCGCATTCATGGGCAGCACCTATCCGCTGGTGCCCGGCTATGAGACCGTGGGTCAAGTGGTGAAGGCGCCACTCGGCGCGAAACTCAAAGAAGGTCAAACGGTTTTCGTTCCCGGTGCCAATTGCTTCACGGGCGTGAAAAGCCTGTTTGGAGGAGCGGCCTCTCGTTTGGTCGTGTCGGATCAGAAAATTTTCCCCATCGCTGACCAACGGGGGCCAGATGCTGTTTTGTTGGCACTGGCTGCAACGGCTTACCACGCAGTCTCGGGTGGCGGTGCGCAAGAGCCTTTCACCCCGCCTGATTTGATCGTCGGTCATGGTGTGATGGGTCGTTTGCTGGCACGCCTGACTGTGGCTGCTGGTTTTGCTCCCCCCACGGTTTGGGAAACGCAGCCTGAGCGTGCGCACGGTGCTGAGGGCTACACCGTCGTTCGTCCAGAAGACGATGACCACAGGGCCTACCAAGCCATTTATGACGTCAGTGGGGACACCCTGATCTTGGACACTCTGATTCAAAGAATTCGTCCAGGGGGTGAGTTGGTGCTGGCAGGTTTGTTCAATCAAAACTTGCACTTCTCGTCAGCTCAAGCCGTTTTGCGCGAAGCCCGCATTCGATTGTCCGGTGAGTGGAGACGTCCAGATTTATTGGCGGTTAACCAGTTGGTCGACACCGGCCAACTGTCTCTCAAAGGGTTGATCACGCATGTTCAAACCGCCGAATCTGCCACCGCTGCTTACGAAACAGCATTCGGTGATGTTGATTGTCTAAAAATGGTCCTGGACTGGAGCGCTCACGCATGAATACACACACCACGCCCGCCGAGAAAACAATTCAATTTGTTGATCGCCTTCGCAATGAGGCTGCTCAGAACCCCGAACCCGTCAGCACCCAAGTTCCTACCAAAGAGACGCAAATCATTGCCATTTACGGCAAAGGCGGTATTGGCAAGAGCTTCACCTTGGCCAATCTGAGTTACATGATGGCGCAGCAAGGTAAAAAGGTTTTGTTGATCGGTTGCGACCCGAAAAGCGACACCACCAGTTTGTTGTTCGGAGGCCGTGCATGCCCCACCATCATTGAGACATCTTCCAAGAAAAAATTGGCAGGTGAGGCGGTGGCCATTGGCGATGTCTGCTTCAAGCGCGATGGCGTGTACGCCATGGAATTGGGTGGACCTGAGGTTGGTCGTGGCTGCGGTGGTCGCGGCATCATCCATGGCTTTGAGTTGTTAGAAAAGCTGGGCTTTCACGAGTGGGGCTTTGACTATGTGCTGCTTGACTTCTTGGGCGACGTGGTCTGTGGCGGTTTTGGTTTGCCCATTGCACGCGACATGTGCCAAAAAGTGATTGTGGTGGCCAGCAACGATTTGCAGTCCCTGTATGTCGCCAACAACGTGTGCTCTGCGGTTGAATATTTCCGCAAGCTCGGTGGCAATGTGGGTGTGGCTGGCATGGTAATCAACCGCGACGACGGCACGGGCGAAGCCGCCAACTTTGCCACCAAGGTCGGAATACCTGTGTTGTCCACCATCCCGGCCAATGAAGACATCCGCAGAAAGAGCGCCAGTTACGAAATCATTGGCCGCCCAGAATCAGTTTGGGGCCCCATGTTTGCCGAACTGGCTGCCAACGTGGCCACGTCGGTGCCGATCCGTCCCAACCCCATGACACAAGACCAGTTGCTGGGCTTGTTCGCCGCTTCAGCCGTCGGTCGCGATGTGGTGCTGGAGCCAGCCACCCAATTTGACATGTGCGGCAAGACCGACACCAGCAAGCCCACGCTTGAAGTTGTGTACGACGAAGTCTGACACCATGAGCAAAACGATTCCTATCGTCCCAGCCTCTCAAGCCCCAGCGGGCATGAGCACCACCATCGAGGGTGATGGCATGGGCTGCCACTCCGGTGGTGAAAAAATGCTGGCAGCGGCCAAAGCCTCAGGCAAGTCTGAAGTGCTGGCGCAGTATGCCAAGGACTATCCGGTGGACCCCAAAGCAGGTCCGCACGATCAGCCGCAAAGCATGTGTCCTGCTTTTGGCTCTCTGCGTGTTGGCCTTCGCATGCGCCGCACCGCCACCATTTTGTCGGGTTCCGCTTGCTGCGTGTATGGCCTGACCTTCACCTCGCATTTCTACGGCGCTCGGCGCAGTGTCGGCTACGTGCCTTTCAACTCAGAGTCCTTGGTGACGGGCAAGTTGTTCGAAGACATTCGCGAGTCTGTTTATGACCAGGCTGATCCTGAAAAATACGACGCCATTGTGATCATCAATTTGTGCGTACCCACAGCCAGTGGCGTGCCGTTGCAATTGCTGCCCAAAGAGATCAATGGCGTACGAATCATTGGTGTCGATGTGCCAGGCTTTGGCGTGCCCACGCACGCAGAAGCCAAAGATGTTTTAGCTGGCGCGATGCTGAAATATGCACGCGAAGAAATTGTGGCGGGCCCCGTTCAAGCGCCTCGCACAGGCCGATCGGACAAACCGACTATCACCATGATTGGTGAGATGTTCCCCGCTGACCCCATGATCATTGGCCGCATGCTCGAGCCTATGGGTCTT
>CAJBLW010000190.1 GCA_903953985.1 uncultured Burkholderiales bacterium | reverse complement strand
GCACATGGGCGTAGCTTTCGCGGCGGCCATTGCCCGTGGGCTTGACGCCCATCAGGCGCGCGTTCATCGAATCCTGGATGTAGCCACGCAAGATGCCGTCTTCGATGAGCACATTTTTTTGGCTGGCGTGTCCTTCGTCGTCCACATTCAGCGAGCCACGGCGGTCGGCCATGGTGCCGTCATCCAGCACGGTGACGCCCTTGGCCGCTACGCGCTGACCAATGCGGCCGCTGAAAGCGCTCGAGCCCTTGCGGTTGAAGTCGCCCTCCAGCCCGTGGCCCACGGCTTCGTGCAGCAACACGCCGGGCCAGCCATTGCCCAACACCACGGTCATCTCACCTGCGGGGGCTGGGCGGGCTTCGAGGTTGATGAGCGCGGCCGAAACGGCTTCTTGCACATAGCTTTCAACCATGTTGTCGTCAAAATAGGCCAGGCCAAAGCGGCCACCGCCGCCGGCACTGCCCACTTCTCGGCGGCCATTTTGCTCGGCGATCACCGTCACGGACAAACGAATCAAAGGGCGCACATCGGCCGCCAGCGTGCCATCGGCGCGGGCCACCATGACCACGTCGTATTCGGTGGCCAGGCCTGCCATGACCTGCACCACACGGGGGTCTTTGGCGCGGGCGATTTTTTCCACATGGCCCAACAAGTTCACTTTGGCCGTGCTGTCCAGCGTGGACATCGGGTCCAGCGCGGGGTAGAGCGAACGGCTGGCCGAAATCTTTCGCGCTGGCACCTTGATGCGCTTGTTTTGCGCGGCAGACGCAATGGAGCGCACCGTCATGGCCGCGTCCATCAAGGAGGCTTCGGAAATGTCATCTGAGTAGGCAAAGGCGGTTTTCTCGCCCGACACGGCCCGAACTCCCACACCTTGGTCGATGCTGAAGCTGCCGGTCTTGACGATGCCCTCTTCCAGGCTCCAGCCTTCGGATCGCGTGTACTGAAAGTACAAATCGGCGTCATCGACCGCATGCGCCTTGATGGCGTTCAGGGCTTGAGTCAAATGGGATTCGTCGAGACCAAACGGGTCAAGCAACAGGGACTTGGCCGTGGCCAAGCGTTCAATGGTGGGTTCGCGTGAAATCATGCCGCTCATTGTAGGCACGGATCAAGACCCTTGCCCACGCCGGACAGGACCCAATGTCCGCGGCAAGCCGCTGTTTCAGCGCTGGCGCATGAGTTTGAGCAAGGCCGCATCGTCAAGATCGGCCCAACCCTGCCCCAGAGCTTGTGCAAACAAGTCCCTCGCCAAACGCCCCAAAGGTGGATCAAAGGCGACATCGTCAGCGGCCTGGACGGCCAAGCCCGTGTCTTTGGCCAGCAAAGTGACGTGGGCACGGGGCTCGAAATCCCCTGCCAAAGCCCGTCGCATCCGGTCCGAGCCAATCCAGCTTTGACCACTGGACGCTTCAATGACCGACAGCGTGGCGGCAGGGTCCAGCCCCAGACGCTCGGCCAAGGCCATGGCTTCGGCAGCGCCCGCCAGATTCACCGCGGCCAGCAAATTGTTGACCAGCTTGGTGCGAGCGCCGTCTCCTGCGCGGGTTCCCACGCGAAAGACTTGCTGGCTCAAGGCGGTCAACAGCTTCTGGCTGCGCTGCCACACCGCATCGGAACAAGCCACCATCAAACTCATGGTGCCCTGTTGGGCCCGCACAGGCCCCCCGGACATGGGGGCATCAATGAAGTCAACGCCCATGGGCGCCAAACGCTCAGCCTGGCTTTGCACCGTGGCAGGTCCCAATGTTGGGCACAGCATCACCGACTGACCCGGCTTCATCACCGGGCCAGCGCCTCCCTCGCCCCAAAGCACCGCCTCGGTTTGCGCAGCATCCACCACGACCACCATCAACACGCCGTCGGGCGCCAGCATGCGGGCGGCCTCTAGGGCAGAGCCACAAGCGACAGCCCCCAAGGCCACCGCCTGCGACTGAACCTGTGGGTCGATGTCGTGGACCGCCACCGACCAGCCCAGACCCAGCAAACGGGCCAGCATGCCACCGCCCATGTTCCCCGCGCCCACCAAGGCGACCTGTGTCAAATTTTTCATGTTTGCACCAGTTGTTTAGATTTCGCAATCGACATCAAAATTCCCAAAGCCAGCCCCAAGGTCACCATGGCCGTTCCGCCATAACTGATGAAAGGCAAGGGTACGCCCACCACGGGCAAGATACCGCTGACCATGCCGACATTGACAAAGGCATAGGTGAAAAAAATCATGGCCATGCTGCCCGCCAACAAGCGGCTGAACAAGGTAGGCGCCTGCCTGGCAATGACCAAAGCCCGGTAAATCAAAAAGAACAAACTGGCCAGCAAAAGCAAGCCCCCGAACAAGCCAAACTCTTCGCCCAAGGCTGCAAAAATAAAGTCGGTGGTTCGCTCTGGGATGAACTCCAGGTGGGTTTGCGTGCCCTGCATGAAGCCCTTGCCCCAAAAGCCTCCCGAACCAATGGCGATCATGCCTTGAATGATGTGAAACCCCTTGCCCAACGGGTCACGGCCCGGGTCCAGCAAGGTGCACACCCTTTGGCGCTGGTACTCACGCAGCACATGCCAATCCACATCGGGCTGGCACAAGCTGGGCTCCATGATCACCAGCACCAAGATGCCCACCAAGCCCAAACCGACGGGCGGCAAAATCCACCGCCACTTGATCCCGGCAAAGAAAATCACGGCCAAGCCCGCCGCCAGCACCAGCAAGGAGGTGCCCAGGTCCGGCTGCTTCATGATCAGGCCCACGGGGATGCCCAAAATCAGCAAAGCCACCACAAAATCGAAGGATCGCAGCTGCCCCTCGCGTTTTTGGAACCAAGCAGCCAGCATCAGGGGCAAAGCAATTTTCAAGATCTCACTGGGCTGGATCACCACCCCCAGATTGAGCCAGCGCGTGGACCCTTTTTTGGTGATGCCAAAAAGGGCCACTGCCACCAGCAAAATCACGCCCACGGTGTACACCGGAACTGCCCAGGCCATCAATTTCGAAGGCGGAATCTGCGCCACCACAAACATGATGACGCCCGCAATCAACATGTTGCGACCGTGGTCAACAAAGCGGGTGCCGTGGTCATACCCTGAGGAATACATGACCAACATGCCCAGGCAGGCCAGCAGGAAAACGGCGAAGGCCAAAGGCCCGTCAAACCCTTCGATCAAACGCATCAGCCGCTGCAACAGCGTGGGCTTTTGAAAGACAGAAACCGATGTCAACGGGGCCTGGCGTGCAATCTTGTTCATGAAGGATCAGGCAAATTCGCCCTTGGGATCGCGCCCCATCAGGGCCTGCACAGCCTCACGGGCGCTCAGGCGAGCGTCAATTAATGCCACCACGGCCTCGGTGATCGGCATGTCCACCCCCAAGGCTCGGGCACGTTGCAAGACGGTGCGGGCGCTGTAAACACCCTCGGCCACATGGCCCAGCGAAGTCACCGCCTGATCGAGCGACTGGCCTTGGGCCAGCAGCAAACCCACTTTGCGGTTGCGGCTCAAATCCCCCGTGGCCGTCAGAACCAGATCCCCCAGGCCAGACAAACCCATGAAGGTGTCGCTCTGTGCCCCCAGCGCCAAGCCCAGGCGCGTCATCTCGGCCAAACCTCGGGTAATCAGGGCAGCCCGCGCATTCAGGCCCAGACCCAGGCCATCACACAAGCCCGTGGCAATGGCCAGCACGTTCTTGACGGCCCCACCCACTTCCACCCCCACGATGTCGCTGTTGGCATACACACGCAAAGCCGGGCCATGGAAAGCCTGTACCAAGGCATGGCGCACACAGGCATGGGCACTGGCAGCCACCAAAGCCGTGGGTTGCTGCCGAGCCACCTCCAAGGCAAAACTGGGGCCGCTCAATGCACCCGCCAGCAAGTGCGGGGCCACCAGAGCCTGCACCTCATGGGGCATCAACCCGGTGCCCGACTCCAGCCCCTTGCACAGCCAGGCCACAGGCACGCTCACCTCCGACATGGCCGTCAGCACAGCGCGCAAACCTGCCATGGGCGTGGCAATGACCCACAACCCGCAGTCAGAAGAAGACGTCAGCAAAGACGTCAATGGGGCAGATGAGATTTGAAGGGAGCCAGGCAAATCGATGCCCGGCAGGTAACGGGCGTTTTGCCTTTGCGTGCACATAGCCTCTGCCTGGGCGGCATCGCGTGCGTGCAAGGTGACCACGTGTCCACCCGGGTTCCTCGCCGCCGCCAAAGCCATGGCGGTGCCCCAAGCGCCGGCACCAATGAGGGTGATGTGCATGGTCCGGCTGAAGCTCGGTCCGGCTTACTGCGTGATCGCAGCGGCCTGCTCGGCTTGCTGGACTTGTTGCTGCTCGTACATGGCCTGAAAGTTGATCTCGGCCAAGTGCACCGGCGGAAAGCCCGCGCGCGTGATCAGGTCGGCCACGTTGCCACGCAGGTAGGGGTACACGATTTGTGGGCAAGCGATGCCCATGACGGGTCCCATCTGGTCGTCGGGCAGATTGCGGATTTCAAAAATGCCGCCCTGCTTGCACTCGACCAAAAACACGGTCTTATCGCCGATTTTGGTGTGCACGGTGGCGGTCACGCAGACTTCAAACACGCCTTCGGCCACGGGTGTGGCTTCCACACCCAACTGGATGTCCACGTTGGGCTGCTGCTGGTCCAGCAAGATGGCAGGCGAATTGGGTTGCTCCAGCGAAGCCTCTTTCAGGTAAACACGCTGAATCTGGAACACGGGGGTTTGGATTTCGGTGGCGGGGGTGACAGCGGTATCGGTCATGGAAAACTCTTGTGTATGAAATGAAAGTGCCGGAAAAACCGGACAGATGGAGGAAGGAAACTGCCGCATTATCGGCCATCAATGACACCCTGGCATGCAATCAGGGCCATGAAAACCCTGAACAACCCGCGGTGCAGTTCAGGCCGCCTGCAGCAAAGGCACCAGGCCGCCTTTGGCGTCCAGGGCCATCAGGTCATC
>CAJBLW010000189.1 GCA_903953985.1 uncultured Burkholderiales bacterium | reverse complement strand
GCACAAGGCCCTGGCTTTTGTCGACATGGAGATACCGCTGGGCTCCCAAGCCCACCAGGTCATGCTCGCCCCGCGCGTGCAGGCGCGGTTGCTGCAAGACCTGGGTGTGCAAAAAACCGACAAGGTGCTGGACATCGGCACCGGTTCGGGCTTCATGGCCGCCTTGTTGGCCCACCAGGCGGCCAGCGTGCTGAGCCTGGAGATCGACCCGGCTTTGGCCACGCAGGCCCAAGCCAACTTGCAAAGGGCCGGTGTGAGCAACGTGGTGGTGCGCACAGCCGATGGCAGCCAAGGCGCTGCCGCCGACGGTCCGTTTGACGTGATCCTGCTCAGTGGTTCCGTGGCCGAAGTGCCCGCCGCCTTGTTGCAGCAACTCTCTGTGGGGGGCCGCCTCGCCGCGATCGTGGGCGATGAACCGATGATGCGCGCCACCCTCATCAGCCGCACCCATGACAACAGCTGGACCACCACCGAGCCATGGGACTGCAACGCGCCACGCCTGTCCGGCTTTATCGAGCCTTCACGCTTTAAATTCTGAGACGCCCCATGCAGCAAATCTATCCAGCCCAAATCGCTGAATGGGCCAGCCAACAGGACCAGCGCCCTGTCTTGCTCGATGTGCGCGAGGGCTGGGAAGTGCAAACCGCCAGCGCCCAGCCTGAAGGCATGGACCTGCTGCACATGCCCATGCAAACCATCCCGGCACGTTTTCACGAACTCGACAAAACCCGCCCGATTGCCTGTCTGTGTCACCACGGCTCGCGCAGCATGCAAGTGGCCAGCTTCTTGATGCAGCACGGCTTTGAGGTGGTCAACGTGGCTGGGGGCATTCATGCCTGGTCGGCGCAAGTGGACCCCAGCATTCCGGTTTATTGAATCAGCTTTTGGCCCCCCCCCTGCGGGACCGACATTTTTTATAAAGACATGCCATGAAACTGCGCACCCTGCCCCTGACTTTGGCCTTGATGACTGCCTTTGCAGGCACCGTACAGGCCCAGAGTCTGTCCACGCTTTACGATGTGGCCAAAAGCCACGACGCCACGTTCAAGGCTGTGCGCTCGCAGTATGAAGCCTCACTGGCCAAGGCCGAGCAAGCCAAAGCCTTGCTGCGGCCCACAGCGGGTTTAGGGGGCAATCTGTCTGAGTCCAATCTGGACAACCAATCCAATGCCATGGGCAGTGGTGCGTTCGGCACCCGCAGTTTGTCGGTCAATGGCAGCCACCCACTGTATCGTCCGGCCAACCTGGCCACCTTCGCACAAGGGATGAAGCAAGTCGACTTGGCCCAGGCCCAGCTCAAAGCGGCCGAGCAGGAACTGATGGTGCGCACCAGCCAAGCCTACTTTGATGTCCTGACGGCGCAAGAAAGCCTGAGCTTCGTCAAGGCGCAAAAGACAGCCGTGTCTGAACAGCTGGCCGCGGCCAAGCGCAACTTCGAAGTCGGCACCGCCACCATCACCGACACGCGTGAAGCCCAGGCCCGCTTTGACCTGGTCACAGCGCAAGAAATCGCCGCTGACAACGACCTGCAAGTCAAACGGCTGGCACTCGACCAAACTGTAGGCATCGCCCAGGTCAAGCCCCTGGGCTTGCAAGCTGAGGCCGACATCACCCGTCTGCACAGCGGAACCATCGATTCATGGGTGGCCCAATCCGATGCCAGCAACACCAGCCTGGCTCAGGCCCGCATTGCACTTGAAGTGGCTCAACTGGAAATCGACAAAGCCAAAGCTGCCCTCAAGCCCACCGTGGACCTGAACGCCAGCTACGGCATGACACGCTACCGCAACGGCGCGCTCCCTAGTCAACCCAACACCAACGCCGCCACCATCGGAGTGGCCTTGAACATGCCCCTGTACACCGGCCAGGCCAGTCAAAACCGCATCTTGGAAACCTTGGCCCTGCAAGACAAAGCCCGCAACGAACTGGACGCTGCACAGCGCAACGTGGCTCAAGCCACCCGCACCGCCTTTTATGGCGTGCAATCAGGCCTGAGCCAGATCAAGGCCTTGCAAGCGGCCGAAGCCTCCAGCCAAAGCGCCTTGGATGCCAACAAATTGGGCTACCAGGTGGGCGTGCGCATCAACATCGACGTGCTCAACAGCCAAAGCCAGTTGTTCCAGACCAAACGCGACCTGGCCAAAGCCCGCCACGATGTGCTGCTGGGCCAGTTGCGGCTGCGCCAGTCCAGCGGCACTTTGCAAGACGCCGATTTGCAGGCGGTCAGCGGCTTGCTGCAACGATAAGCGGCATCGCCCTGCCGCCGGGGACAATGATCGCCTGGCTTCCTAGACCGGTAGGGCTTCAGAGCAGTCCAGCTATTGCCTGGGCATAGCGCTTGGCAGCGCCTCGGCTTTGGGCCACCAAATCCAGCCCTTTTTGGCGGGCTTTTTCCAGTTCAATGGGTTGGCGCAGCCAAGCCAGCACTTGGTCCAACGCCCCATCCATGTCGATGACACGGGCCGCAGCCCCCACTTGCTCTGCGTTTTGGGCAGCCTCTGCAAAATTGAAAGTGTGCGGCCCCATGATGACCGGGCAGCCAAAGGCAGCAGCCTCGATCAAATTTTGTCCGCCCAAAGGCATGAAACTGCCACCCAGCAAGGCCATGTCGGCACTCTGAAAATACACCGGCATCTCGCCCAAACTGTCCCCCAGCCAGACCTGCACCTTGCCTGCATAAACAGTCAGCGGCTGTCCCTCGTCCCAGTTCGAGCGACGAACAACGCTAAGACCCTGCGCAGCCACCAGATCGTGGACTTCTTCAAAGCGCTGAGGGTGCCTGGGCACCAACAGCCAGACCACGCCCGCCGCCTGGAACTCGGCCAAACGAGCAGCATTGGCCATCAAGGCCTGCAGCCACAAAGCCTCTTCACCTTCGCGGCTGCTGGCCAGCATGACCACCGGGCAAGGCGTGCCGTTGCGATGCCATTGATTGCGCCAGACTTGGGCCAGAGCCTGCGCATCGGGCTGGGGTTGCACATCAAATTTGAGGTTGCCCAACACCGAATGCACTGTAGCGCCCAGCAGCTGAAGGCGAGCTCGATCTTCTGGACTTTGTGCCCACACGGCACTCAAGCCCCGGTATGCCGGACGCGACAGCATCGACCAGCGCAAACCCGAACGCAGCGACTGGGTATTCAGCCTGGCATTGGCCAACGCCAAGGGCAACCGTGCCTGAACGCAAGCTTGCACCAGCACAGGCCAGACCTCGGTCTCCATCAGGATGCCCAGCCGGGGCCGATGGTGCTGCACAAAGCGTTGAGTAGCCTCGGGTGTGTCCCAGGGCAACCAGGCTTGTGTATCGCCTGGGCGCAACAAAGACTGACCCTGAGCCCAACCGGTGGCGGTGCTGTGGGTCAACAGCAATCGCATATCGGGCCAAACAGCGCGCAAGGCCTCGATCAGGATGGCCGCAGCGCGTGTCTCCCCCAAGGAAACGGCATGCACCCAGATGCGCCCGGGATCAGGCGCAAGGCCATCGTAAAAGCCGAAGCGCTCGGGCACGTTCATCAAATAACCAGGCTCTTGCCGGCCCCGGCGTCGAAGTTTGCGACGCAGCAATGGCTGCAAGGCCCGCATCATGGCCGCGTAGGCCCACAACGCCAGAAGTTCCGCCCAAGACAGGCCTGGCCCCATCAAGACCGGGCCGCCTGGTCAAACAACTGCTGGTAGACCCGGCCAATGCCCTCGGCTTCCTTGGACAAAGAAAATTCTTGCGACACCCGCGCGCGCGCGGCCTGGCCCATCTGCACGGCAGCGGGCAAATCGGCCAACACCTGTCGCACCGCGGCGGCCAGACCCGGCGCGTCGCCCGTGTCGACCAAGGCGCCCGTGACGCCGGGCAGCACCAGCTGGTCAAAGGCCCCAGTGCGCGAACACACCAGCGCACATCCGGTGGCTGCCGCCTCAAAAGGGGTCAGGCCAAAGGGTTCATATCGTGGGCAAGCCACGCACAGCAGGCAACGCTGGTACCACCGATGCACGTCGCCAGCGGGCACTTCGCCCAGAAAAACGATGCGCTCGGACAGACCTGCAGCGGTAATTTTGGCTTTGAGTTCGTCCTGATAGGCCTGGTGCTGGGGCTGGGCCAAACCTGCGATCACGGCAGTGGCTCCCGGCAGCTGCGGCAGCGCCTCGATCATGGCCTCCACAAACACATCGCTGCCTTTATCGGGCCGCACGCGGCCGAACACCCCAATGCCGTACTGCCCAGGCAGACCCGAATCAGCCCAAGCCTTGAGCTTGTCAGGCGAAGGTGCAAAGCGCGACAGGTCAATGCCGTGGGGTACCACGGCGGTGGTGTTGGGCACAAAAGAGGCCGCCAGCGGCGTGGTCGAAATGACCGCGTCCATTTTGGAAATCAACCAGCGGGGAAACCGCCCATGCAAATGCTGCGCAGCCGAGGTGAAGACCAGTTTGATCGGCAAGCGCAACACATCGCGGGCAAAAATGCCCAGCATCATTTCAGGGTCCCGCCGCACATGCCAGATGCGGAACGCCCGCCCCGGCGGCGGCTGGCGCGAGATGGCCAAGGCCTGCTTGGCCGTCATACCCTCGACCCCATTGGACATCGTGGTGCCGCAATAACCCAGACGCCATTGGTGCATTTGCAAAGGCACCAAAGCGTTGATGGTGGCGGACACACCTGTGTAACGCTGTTTGATGTTGAAGACAATGACGTCGGGGTTGGGATGGAGCACGGGGTCCGAGGCTGAGTGGCGGTGGGCAAATTATAGGGAGCGCCATCGGGGACAGGCAGCGACGTGCCCGGCCGCAACCCCTGCAGGTATATTTGGCCCATGACTGGAAGACGCCCCGGATGAAAACCTACATTTTGAATTTGCCCTCAGCACTGGAACGCCGGAACTTTCAGGCGCAACAAGCCGAGCGCCTGGGTTTGCAAGCCTTGTTCATCGATGCGCAAACCCCAGCCGACATTCCCGATGAGTTTTTTCAGGCCCACGCGTTTTCCTGGGAGCGCCCCATCAAAATCACCGAAGTGGCCTGTTTCATGAGCCACCACCAAGTGTGGCAAAAGATTGCAGACAGCGAGGAACCCGCCCTGGTGCTGGAAGACGATGCCAT
>CAJBLW010000188.1 GCA_903953985.1 uncultured Burkholderiales bacterium | reverse complement strand
GACTTTGACGGACTGGAAGAAGAGCGCCGCCTGATGTATGTGGCCATCACCCGCGCCCGCAAGCGCCTTTACCTCAGCCATTCGCAAACCCGCATGCTGCACGGCCAGACCCGCTACAACCTGAAAAGCCGCTTTCTGGAAGAGTTGCCCGACGAGTGCCTCAAGTGGGTGACGCCCAAAAGTGCCGGGTTTTCGAACCTGGGCAGCGCGGGCGGTGGGAGCGGTGGGAGCGGCCATGGCGCAGGGGCCTCGGGTGGCGGTTGGCCGCAAACCCCGGCCTTTAACCGCCACGTGCGTCCTGCCTGGGGCCAAAGCAGTTTGAGCACCGAAACCTACAAAAGCCCGCCCGTGCCAGTGCAAAAAGCCGCGCCCGAGCATGGCATCATGGCCGGTAAAAATGTGTTTCACACCAAGTTTGGTGAGGGCAAAGTCTTGGCTGTTGAAGGCATGGGCACAGATGCCCGCGCCCAGGTCAACTTTCCGCGCCACGGCATCAAATGGCTGGCGCTGAGTGTGGCTAAACTCACGCTGGTGTGAGCCCTTTTGCGTCCCCTTTTTTTGCGGCCACTGCGAGCCAAGCTATTTTTGATGGAACTCTAAAACGATGACCAAACATTTGGATCTGGGCTGTGGCCTGAAACCGCGCAACCCCTATGGGGCCGACACGACCTTCGGCTGTGATGTGCGCGACATCGACCTGGCTGTTGAGAAGATTGGCTTTGATTACAAGCGTGTCAATCTCGTGGTCGAGCCTATTCCCTATCCCGATGGGTTTTTTGATTCGGTCTCGGCATTTGATTTTTTGGAGCACATTCCAAGGCAAATGGTTTTGCCCAACGGCGAGGTGACCAATCCATTCATCAACGTCATGAGCGAGATCCACCGTGTGTTGGTGCCTGGCGGACGTTTGTTGGCATTTACGCCCGCTTATCCCAGAAAAGAAGCCTTCTCAGACCCCACCCATGTGAACTTCATCACCGATAAAACGCACGAGTACTTTGTGGGGGCCCAGCCCAGCGGGGCCATGTACGGTTTTAAAGGGGCTTTTGAAGCCTTGCAAGTTCTTTGGGAAGCCCCTGCCAATGTTTATGATTTGAACCAACCGCCTTGGCGTAAAACCATGAGACGTGTGCACCGGAAATTTTTCCGAGGCGGCATGGCGCACATTCTTTGGGAGTTCGCGGCCATCGGCAAATAGTTCCATGGGACGCACGCCGCCAGACCCCATCCTCTTGCAATGACTTTTTAACCCGACCATTTTCATGAAAATCACCCAAGATACCGTCGTCACCATGCAGTACAAAGTCACCAACGTCCAAGGCCAGTTGCTCGACAAGACGCAAGAGCCTACTTCATACCTGCATGGTGGCTACGACAATACTTTCCCCAAAATTGAACAAGCGCTGGAAGGCCAGGAAGTGGGCTTCAGCACCACGCTCAAGCTGGCCCCGGCCGACGCCTTTGGTGAGCGTGATGAGGGTTTGGTTCAGACCATCCCCAAAAGCGAATTTCCACCGGGTGTGAAGGTGGGTGGGCAGTTGCGTGGGCGCTCTGCTGAGGGGCAGGAGCAGGTCTTCAATGTGGTGAAGATCAAGGGCGACAAGGTGATTTTGGACGCCAACCACCCCTGGGCAGGTCAACACCTGACGCTGACGCTCAAGGTGCTGGAGGTGCGCGCCGCCAGTGCCGATGAAGTGACGCACCGTCACGCGCATGGTGCACACGGCCACCACCACTGATCAGCCCTGGGCCGTTGGCCCCGGTTGAACCGATCGCGTCAGTTGAGAGGCTCGGGCGCAGCTTCGTCGAGCACGTCGGTGGCAAAACAGTCGCGCACTGAAAACAGCATGGAGCTGAAGAACATGGCCGCCACCATCAGAGCCATGGGCATGAAGGTGGCCATCATGAGCTGGGGGTTGCCCAACAGGCTGGTGATCAACAAGGCCAGCACCCCTGAAGCCAGAAAAATCGCAGCCCAGGCTACCACGTAAACCCCAAATGCTTTGAGGTTACGCCAGCAGGCCATGAAACTGAAAAACAAGCTTTTCACTGCGGGCATGCCGTACCAGTGCACCAGTGCTGGCGCATGCCAGAACATCATTGAGAGTGGCATGTAAAACAGCATCGATACCCACAAGGCGGTCTGGAACGATTCGGCCGTCACCACTTCGGGTGTCATGGGCGCGCCGCCAAAGTAGACCTTGGCAAAAGTGCCCCCATCGACCACCGTCGATATGCCCATCACCAGCAAGAAAATGAGCGCGTACAGCCCGCCCAGCTGTAGCATG
>CAJBLW010000187.1 GCA_903953985.1 uncultured Burkholderiales bacterium | reverse complement strand
CGCCGAAGAGGTCAACGCTTTGTTTGCTGCTGCGGCCCAAGGGCCCTTGGCCGGTATCTTGGGTTACGAGGAGCGCCCCTTGGTCAGCGTCGATTACGCCCGCGACACCCGCAGCGCCATTGTGGATGCGTTGTCCACCCTGGTCACCGACGGCACATTGCTGAAAATTTACGCTTGGTACGACAACGAAATGGGCTACGCCTGCCGCATGGTGGACCTGGCTTGCCACATGAACGACGTCGGCATCTGAGATGAATGCTGCTGAACGCCACTACGGCATCGTCACCGCAGCCTATTGGGGATTCACCCTGACCGACGGCGCTTTGCGCATGTTGGTGCTGCTGCACTTTTACAAGCTGGGTTACTCGCCGTTCACCTTGGCCTTTTTGTTTTTGCTGTACGAAGGCGCGGGCGTGCTGGCCAACCTGATCGGCGGCTGGCTGGCCACGCGCTATGGCATTGCCCGCATGCTCACCGTGGGCTTGGTCACGCAGATCATCGGCTTTGGTTTGCTCTCGGCTCTGCAACCCGATTGGACTGCCGCCATGTCGGTGGCTTGGGTAGTGCTGGCTCAAGGGGTGTGTGGCGTGGCCAAAGACCTGACCAAAACCGCCAGCAAATCGGCCATCAAGATCACACAAGCCCAAGCGAAGGACCAAGGTAACGGTCAGCTGTTCAAGTGGGTGGCCTGGTTCACCGGCAGCAAAAATGCCATGAAGGGCTTTGGGTTTTTTCTGGGTGGTTTGCTGCTGGAGACGCTGGGTTTTCAGGGCTCGCTGTGGGCCATGTCGGGCCTCTTGGCTTTGGTGCTGATCGGCGTGGTGAGCAGCTTGCCGCCCATGATGGGCAAGAGCAAGCCTTCAAGCTCGGCCAAAGAGTTGTTTGCCAAAAACCCAGGCATCAACGCACTGGCCGCCGCCCGCGTGGCCTTGTTTGGTGCGCGTGACGTGTGGTTTGTGGTGGGTGTGCCGGTGTTTTTGTACTCGGTGGGCTGGACTTTCACCATGGTGGGCGGCTTTTTGGCGGCGTGGACCATTGGCTACGGCCTGGTGCAAGCCATGGCCCCGCAACTGGTGCGGCGTAGCGCCGATGGACTGAGCCGCGAAGTGCCTGCAGCCCGTTGGTGGTCGGCGGTGCTCTCATTCATACCGCTGGGCATCGCAGCAGCCATGTATTGGCAAGCGCCGCAGCTGCAATGGTGGGTGGTGGGGGGTCTGAGCCTGTTTGGCTTTGCTTTTGCCATCAACTCGTCGGTACACAGCTACTTGGTGCTGGCCTATGCAGGCTCTGAAAAAGCAGCGGAAGACGTGGGTTTTTATTACGCAGCCAATGCACTGGGCCGCTTCATGGGCACGCTGCTGTCGGGCTTGCTCTACCAATGGGGCGGGTTGATGTACGCACTCTTGGGCTCGGCTTTGATGCTGCTTTTGTGCTGGCTGGCCACGCTGCGTTTGCCCATGGGATTGCTCACCCCTTCAAACGAGGCCACACCATGAACCCCGTTTCTTTGTTCAGAGCCATGGACGAGGACGTGGCCGTCAAGGCCTTGGCGGCTTTGGCGCAAAGCTCGCGCCTGAAAGTCTTTCGTGCCATCGTGGGCACGGGGCCCGAGGGCATTCAGCCCGGGCAGCTGTCAGCGGCGCTCGACATTCCTGCCAACACGCTGTCGTTTCACCTCAAGGAATTGCACCACGCGGCCTTGGTCAGCGTGCAGCGTGAAGGGCGTTTTTTACGCTACCGCGCCGACCTGGGCGCCATGCAAAGCCTGATGGACTTTTTGACTGCGCACTGCTGCCAGGGCGTGCCCTGCGGAGATGCGCTCAACGTGATGTGTCCGCAGGCTGAAGTGGTGCCACCGCGCCAGACCGGTATGGTGTCGCACCGGGCTTGACCCGGGGTCCATCCTGTGCCTGGCAACCTGCACGGCAAAGACCCATGTCATCGGATCTTCACAATCCAGTCACATAATCATCATTTTGCTGAATCGCCCTCGCTTTCCGTCTACGCCATGCAACCCCATTCCCTTTACGCCGCCATTGACCTGGGCTCCAACAGTTTTCGCCTTGAGATCGGACAGATGGATGCAGGCCAGCTGCGGCGCGTGGAATACATCAAGGAAACCGTGCGCCAAGGCAGCGGCCTTGACAGCGAACGCAACCTGAGCGAGGACGCCATGGCAAGGGGCTGGGAATGCCTGGCACGCTTTGGCGAACGGATTGCGGGCTTCCAGCCCCAACAAGTCCGGGCTGTGGCGACCCAAACCTTGCGCGAGGCCCGGAACCGGGATGTTTTTTTGGTCAAGGCCAGACAGATTTTGGGCTTTCCGATCGAGGTGATTGCCGGGCGCGAAGAAGCCCGACTCATTTACCTGGGCGTGTCGCACCTGCTGCCACAGTCGGATGAGCGGCGCTTGGTGGTGGACATCGGCGGGCGCTCAACCGAAATGATTTTGGGCCAGCACGTCACCGCCAGTACGCTGGAGTCTTACCGTGTGGGCAGCGTGGGCTGGTCCATGAAATATTTTCCCGATGGTCTGTGGACTCCCCAAGCCTTCAAGGCCGCCGAGATCGCGGCCCTGGCGGTGCTCGACGAGGCCCACATCCTCTTCAACCGCCAGCACTGGGACAAGTGCTACGGCTCCTCGGGCACAGTGGGCGCGGTGTCCGATATCTTGACCCAAGCCGGCTGGCCCGAGGGGCGTGTCACACGCGACGGACTGAGCTGGCTCAAAGAGCGTTTGCTCAAGGCCCAAAAGCTGGACAACCTGCGCCTGGAAGGCGTCAAGGAAGACCGCAAACCCGTCATCGGTGGCGGTCTGGCGGTTTTGCAAGCCGTGTTTGATTTGCTGCAAATCGATGAGATGGATGCCGCGCAAGGGGCCCTGCGCCATGGAGCGCTGTACGACCTGATCGACCGTGAAAGCCCCCAGGATGTCCGCTCGTCCATGGTCAGCTGGTTGGCCCAACGCTTTGGCACCGATGCCCAGCAGGCCGATCGGGTCTCGCGTACAGCACAGGGCCTGCTGGAAGCCATGATTGGGTCGGGGGCCGACCAGCCCCAAAACGAACGCCAACGCCATTTGCAAAAACTGCACTGGGCCTGCCAGCTGCACGAAACCGGCATGCGCATCTCGCACAGTGATTACCACAAGCATGGCGCCTACATCCTGGACAACACCGACCTGCCCGGCTTTACCCTGGACGAGCTACATCGCCTGAGCCAATTGGTGCTGGGTCACCGGGGCAAGCTGCGCAAGCTCGAAGCCGAACTGCAAAGCACCCGATTTGTGCAGCAACTCATGGCGCTGCGCCTGGCGGTTATCTTGTGCCATGCCCGGCGCGACCCGGATTTGTCGGGCTTGCACATCCAGTGCGATGTGGACAGGCGCACCGCCAGCCTTCAGATGGACAGCGACTGGGCCGAACTCTGGCCCCAATCGGCTCACTTGCTGCGCGAAGAAAAGAACGCTTGGCAAAAGACAGAATGGGTTTTACAGGTTGCAGTGACCTGATTCCCCCGGATTTTTGGGGTGGATGTCTTGCTTAAGAAAAATCAACGGTATAAACTGTATGTACCGTTAATTTTTTGAAAGCCGCTACACCATGAACGACACCACCATCTCCTCAGCCCCAAGCACAAACGCTGCCAGCACCGGCAGCACTGCATCTTCTGGCAAAGTTGCCAGCAAACCAGCGGTGAAGGCAGCTCCGGCCTCCAAAAAACCCGCTAAAACACCCGCCAAAGCACCGCGCAAAACCGCCGCCAAAGCACCTCAGCGCAAGCCCGTTAAATCGGCCAAGACTGCGGTGACCCCGCCTGCCGCGCCCGCCAAAGCCAAGACCAGCCCGGCCAATGCGCCTCAGCCAAATGCCTCGGAAAAGAAAAACACGGCCGCCCCTGCCAAGGGCCCCAAAGAGAAAAAAATCAAAGTTGTGCGTGACAGCTTCACACTGCCCAAGAGCGAGTTGCTGCAAATCACCGAAATGAAAAAACGCGCCATGACTTTGGGCGTGGAAGTCAAGAAAAGTGAATTGATCCGCGCCGGCCTGCAGGCCCTGGCGGGCATGGCCGACACCGCTTTCAAGAAAGCCATGGCCAACGTGCCCACCATCAAAACCGGTCGACCTGCGAAAGACTGAAGGCGCTGACTCAGGCGCAGCTCACAAGCGCTCAGGACAAGTCACCGCCAGCAGCACGGTTTGAGCTTGGTCCTCGCGGATGCGGTGGCGCAGCCACCACACCGCGCCTTTTCGGATGGCGCATGCGGCCTCGGGCATGCCCAGCAATTGCGCCACCACGCCGCCCAACGCCGGTTGGTGGCCCACCAGCAAGACCGGGTAACGCGCCTCGGGCCAGCCCGAGGTTTCCAGCACATCCGCCACACTGGCGCCAGGAGACAGGGCATCGCGGACCTTGTACTTGCGGCTCAGGGCCAACACCGTTTGCTCGGCCCGCACGGCGGGGCTGCTGAGCACGCGGGTCCCTTGGGGCAACTGGGCGTCCAGCCAAGAAGCCATGCGATCGGCCTGTTTGCGCCCCCGAGGCGTCAAGGCCCTTTGCATGTCGTCTTCGCCCGGTTCGGCCTCATGGGCTTCTGCATGCCGCCACACGATCAAATCCATGGGACTCACTCCTTGACAGGTGATGATTCGTAGCGCTGCATCAGCGCTTGTTGGGCCCCGGGCCCCGGCGCGGTCAAGCCGACACGGTGATATTGGCCATCAGGGGCCAAGTCCCAGGCGTCGCGCCCGTCGTGCAGGTAGGCGATCAGGCATTCGTCAATGATGCGCTGGCGCAGCAAAGGGTCGGTCACGGGCCAAGCCAACTCAATGCGGCGCGTCATGTTGCGGCTCATCCAGTCGGCGCTCGACAGGTACAGAGATTCGTCCTCGTCCGCGCAAAAGTAAAACACCCGTGAGTGCTCCAGAAAGCGGCCAATGACCGAGCGCACCCGGATGTTGTCGCTCAAACCAGCCACCCCAGCGGGCAGCATGCAGGCCCCGCGCACAATCAAATCGATCTTGGCCCCCTTTTGCCCGGCCGCCAACAGGGATGCGATCAAGGGTTGGTCGGTCAGGGAGTTCATCTTGATGACAATGCGCCCGGTCGCGCCACGCGCAGCCGCCTCGCCGACCGCCTCAATGCGGGCCTGCATTTGGGCATGCAAATTAAACGGTGCGACCAACAAACGTTTCATCTTGGGCAACCGGCTTTGGCTGGCCAAATGTCCGAACAACTGGTCCATGTCGGCGGTGATGTCGGCATCGGCCGTGAGGTAACTGATGTCGGTGTACAGCGCAGCGGTGCGGCGGTTGTAATTGCCCGTCGACAGATGGCCATAACGGCGCAGCACACGGCCTTCGCGTCGGGTCACCAGCAACATTTTGGCGTGCGTTTTCAGACCCACGATGCCGTAGACCACTTGCGCACCGATCGATTCAAGTTGCTCGGCCCAGTTGATGTTGGCCTCTTCGTCAAAACGGGCCTTGAGTTCCACCACGGCAGTGACTTCCTTGCCCCGGCGAACCGCCTCGCGCAGCAAATCCATCAAGGTGGTGTCGCTGCCAGCGCGGTAAATGGTTTGCTTGATGGCCAGCACATTCGGGTCCATCACGGCTTCACGCAAAAAGGACAACACCCCATCAAAGCTTTCAAAGGGTTGGTGAATCACCACATCGCCTGTTTTGAGCCGGTTAAAAATTGAGCCGTGTTGGGGCAATTGGACCGGAAAGCTGGCTTTGAATGGCGGAAACAGCAAGTCCGGTGCAGGCACCAGGTCAATCAACTGCATCAGGCGCACCAGGTTCACCGGGCCATTGACCCGGAACACTGAAGCTTCGGGCAGACGAAATTCCTTGCGCAAAAATTCTGCCAAACGAGGCGCACAGTTGGACGAAACTTCCAGTCGTACTGCTTGGCCATAGTGGCGGTGCTGCAGGCCTTGGCGCAGGGCCGTGCGCAAGTTGGCTATTTCGTCCTCGTCCACCGCCAGGTCCGAATGGCGGGTGACCCTGAATTGAGAAAATTGTCCGACTTCACGTCCCGGGAACAACTCGGTCAGATGAGCGCGGATCACGCTGGACAAAAGTACAAACGCCTTGCTGCCCTCACACACCCGGTCCGGCAAGGCAATCACCCTCGGCAACACGCGGGGTACCTTGACGATGGCGATTTCGTTGTTGCGCCCGAAAGCGTCCTTGCCCGACAACTGCACAATGAAGTTGAGCGATTTGTTGGCCACTTGAGGAAAGGGGTGCGCTGGGTCCAGGCCCACGGGCACCAGCAGGGGCTGCACCTCGCGCTGGAAGTAGCTGCGCACCCAGCGGCGTTGCTCGGCATTGCGCTCGCCGTGTGACAACAAGCGGTAGCCGTGGCGCTGCAAAGTAGGCAGCAAATCGTCGTTGTACAAAGCGTACTGCCGCGCCACCATGGCATTGGTTTTGTCTGCAATGGCCTTCAAGCTGTCGTTCGTGTACTGGCCGGATCTGATCTCCTGCAAGCTGCCCATTACATGCGGCTCGGCCCGAACCTCAAAGAACTCGTCTAAGTTAGAGGACACGATGCAAAGATACCGAAGGCGTTCAAGAACGGGTACTTCGGGTCGGTGCGCCCAATCGAGCACGCGCTCATTGAACGCCAAGATGCTCAGATCGCGGTCCAAAAACTCAGGGGGCAACTCTGGCGAAATGGTCTGTGAAATTGGATGGGCCATGGCATACCGTCGATGAATTCAAATCATCTTATAAAGTCATTAAGTCAATTTGATGACAAATCCGTGAAAGCCTAGGCTTTTTCACCCTCCCCTTTGATGGGCATCAAGTAAGACTTGAACAACGCCACCGTGTGGGGCCAACCAAAGGCTTCTGCCCTGAGCCTGGCCTCTTGACGTGGCACCCGCAAGGCCTGCGCTACGCCTTTTTCCAAATCCTCGTCAAGCGCACCCCCCAAGGGCTGGCCGGTTTCAGCACCCAACACTTGCAAAGGCCCATCCACCGGATAAGCCGCAACTGGCGTACCGCAAGCCATGGCTTCGAGCATGACCAGACCAAAAGTTTCGTTGCGCGATGGAAACACGAACACGTCCGCGGCAGCATAGACATGGGCCAATTGCGGGCGCGGCAGCACCCCCATCCAAACGACATCGGCGTAACGCGCCTTCAGCTGCGCGGTCAAAGGGCCCTCGCCGCAAACGATGCGTGTGCCCGACCAGGGCATGCTCAGAAAGGCATCGATGTTTTTTTCATACGAGACACGCCCTACATACAAAGCCCAAGGGCGTGGCAATTGCCGCAACGCTGGCAAGTCGATAGCATTCGGCTCGAACGAGAACAAAGACAGGTCAACCCCATGGGTCCAGGGCTTCAAGGACTGAAAACCCCTCGTTTGCAGCATCTTCAGAACGCCTTCAGTAGGCACCATCACCCCTGAAGAGGGCCGGTGAAAGCGCCGAAACAAGGCGTAACCCATAAACAAAGGCACACGCAAAGCCGCCCGCAGGATTTCCGGAAACTTGGTATGAAAAGCGGTGGTGAAGCGCCACCCCCTTTGGATGCAATGCTGGCGTGCGGCCCAGCCCAAAGGCCCCTCGGTGGCGATGTGCACCGCATCGGGCGACAGGTTATCGAGCATCGCAGCCAAGGCTTTGTACGGGCGCACCGCCAAATCAATGCCCGCGTAACCTGGGCAGGGGCGGTTTTTGAACTGGCCTGGGTGCAGCACCGTCACCTCAACGCCCAAGGGCCCCAGAGCCTCCACCAACTCATGCAAGGTGGTCACGACCCCATTGACTTGGGGGTGCCACGCATCGGTGATCAGCGCCAGCTTCAAGCGGGCACCGCCTGCACGGGCAAGGCATTGACGACCACCGCCTGACCAGCCCAGTGGATGATCTCCAGGCGACCGTCAGCGTGCTCCACCAAGGCGGTGCGGCTCTCAACCCAATCACCGTCGTTGCAGTACAAGGTACCGTTCACATCGCGAATTTCGGCATGGTGAATGTGGCCACACACCACGCCATCAAACCCCCTTCGCTTGGCCTCTTGGGCCACGGCCACCTCAAAGTCGCTGATGAAATTCACCGCTTTTTTGACCTTGAGTTTGAGGTAAGCCGACAAAGACCAGTACTCCAAACCGATGCGTGCCCTGAAACTGTTGAGGTGACGGTTGAGCCGCAAGGTCAGTTCATACAAATAATCGCCCACATACGCCAACCACTTGGCGCACTGGATCACACCGTCAAAATGGTCCCCGTGCACCACCCACAGCTTGAGGCCTTTGGCCGTGGTGTGGGACGTGTCGTGCAGCACCTCGACCCCGCCAAATGCGTGACCCACAAAATGCCGCGCGAACTCGTCATGGTTGCCCGGTACATAAATCACGCGGCACCCTTTGCGCGCTCGGCGCAACAGTTTTTGCACCACATCATTGTGGCTTTGAGGCCAGAACCAGCGCCTGCGCAATTGCCAACCGTCCACGATGTCGCCCACCAAATACAACACATCGCTGGGGTGGTGTTTCAGAAAATCGAGTAAGGCTTCGGCCTGAAAGCCTGGCGTTCCAATGTGCAGGTCCGAAATAAAAACAGCCCGCAAACGCTGTCGGCCTGCGGGCAAAATGTCATCGTCTGGATCCTCTGGCTCCTGGGCTGACTCAGGCAAGACTTGGGGCAAAGTGCCATCGAACGCCGAATAAGAGGTTTTGAACAAGGCAGCGGCAGTTAAGAGCCCATCGGTTTTTGTCATGCGGCCCCCATGGAGAAGTTCTTGCGGTAGCGCATGGGCAAATCGGCTGTGCGCATCATCATGGGCAGATCGGCCGTGTTGAAATCCGGGTCCCAAGCGGGCGCACCCAGCACCTTGGCGCCCAAGCGCAAATAGCCCCTGATGAGCGCGGGCGGATCGATGGCCAAACCAGGGTCCAACTCGTCCACAGGCAGCGGCAAACGAGGCCGCACATGGAACTGGATCTCGGCCAAGTGCTTTTCACGCAACTGATGCCAGATGCTCGCTGCGACATCACCCGTGACCACGCCGTTGTGCAACATCGGGATACTGGCGCAACCGATCATGGTGTCTAGGCGG
>CAJBLW010000186.1 GCA_903953985.1 uncultured Burkholderiales bacterium | reverse complement strand
GGTGAGCTTGATGAAAGCCAAGCCCAACGAGTTCAAGTACGCGTCGTCCGGCGTGGGCAGCACCCAGCACATCGCAGGCGAGGGCTTCAACCTGGCAGCGGGCGTCAAAAGCATCCATGTGCCCTACCGGGGCAGCAGCCAGGCGCACCTGGACATCATCGGCGGCAACGTGCAGATCATGTTCGACACCACCTCCTCGGCCATGGGCCAGATCAAGGCGGGCAAATTCAAGCCCCTGGCCCTGACCACGGCCACACGCAGCAGCGAGTTGCCCCAAGTGCCGACTTTGGCCGAGGCCGGTGTCAGCGGCTTCGAGATGAGCACTTGGTATGGCATGTTCGTGACCAGTGGCACCCCACCCGAAGTCACGCAGCGCCTGCAAACCGAGCTGGCCAAAATCCTGAAAATGCCCGACATCCAGACCAAACTCAAAGGCCTGGGCGGGGAGCCGGGCAGCATCTCGCCCGAGCAATTTGCGCAACTGAACCGTCAAGAGTTCACGCGCTTTGGCGATCTGATCAAGAAGGCCAACATCAAGCTGGAATAAGACCGACTCGGCCACACAAAGTGGCCACCAAGGCGTAGGCTGATGCGTCATCCAGCCCATGCCCGCGCCACACGGTGTGGGCGTCGGCGCGCACCATGAGCAAGGGATGCTGGTATTCCGGCGGCAAGTCCTTCACACCCGACACATCCAGCACCCGCAGCGGCATGCCTTGGAGTTCGGACGCGGCTTGCAGGGCCTCCAACGCTTCGTCAAGTCCCGGCTGCAAACACAACAAGGTGTAGGCAGGGCCCAGAGCGTCGTACAGCGACTGCCCCTCGCCCAGCCAAAAATGCGGCGCACGGCAACCGGGCACGGTCGACGCCGTGAAGCTGCCCATGCTGTACTCAGGCGCTTTGTCGCCGTCGTACACCATGACGGGTGACTGGTCGTAGTAATAGCCAAAGTTCAGACCTGCACAGCAGTATTGCTGCACGTTCAGGTCGTACAGGTTTTGGCCAAAAGCCTCGCGCGCGGCCTGCCCCTCTGGGCTGTCGTCTTCCAAGTTCAAAGGAATCTCGCGCCGACGCTGGCTCATGGCATGCGCATGGTTCATGGCAAAGCGCGAGACCTGTTCGGTGATCGGGTGGCGCTCTTTCTCGTAGGCCGACAAAGCTTCGGGCGCAGCCCAGCCTTCGATTTGCGCCGACAGGTGCCAGGCCAGGTTGGCCGCATCGGCCAGGCCCGCGTTCATGCCATAACCGGCGTAAGGCACCCACAGGTGTGCGGCGTCTCCGGCCAAAAACACGCGGCCTTCGCGCAGCTTGTCACTGACCAGGCGGCGGCCGATCCAGTCCTCGCGGCTCATCTGTTCGTATTCAAAATCTTCGCCCACACCCAAGATGGTGCGGATGGCCCAGTCGCGGTCCACCGCGTCAAAGTCGGCTTCGTGGTCGCGCAGGTAGTTGTGGATCAACCAGACCTCTTGGCCGTCGATGGCGTAGATGTTGCCGCTGCGCCGGGGGTTGACGGTGAACATGGCCCAGGCGGCTGGGGCTTTGAGGCGGGCCAGCAGACCTGGCGCGCGGATGCAGGTGCTTTGCACGCGCTGCACCACCTCGTCGCCCACCAGTTGGGCCCCAATGGCTTTGCGCACCGCCGAGCGGCCGCCGTCGCAGCCCACCAGATAGGCCGCTTGCAGTTGCAGCGGCGGCGCATCGGGCGTGTCCAGGTTTTGAATGCGCACGTTCACCTGGCCGTCGGCTTGTTCAAAGTCCAGCACCTGGTGCCGGTACAGGGTGGTGATCAAGCCTTGCTTTTGCACATGCCCCGCCAAAATCGGCTCGATGTAGCGCTGGTTGATGCGGTGCGGTGGCTCGGGCGTGGGCCAATCGCCGTCCGGGCCGGAATGGTCTGTCAGGCGGGTGCTGCGCCCGGGAATGTGGATGCGTGCAATTTCTTGCCCCACGGTGCTGGTGCGGTACGACACATCGTGCGGGTAATCATCGGGCAGACCTGCGGCACGCAGGTCTTGGGACACACCCAGCGCGCGAAACAGCTCCATGCTGCGGGCGGAGATGTGGTTGCATTTGACATCGGGCAGCGCGCCCGCAGGCCGCATCTCGACCAAGGTACAGGCAATGCCGCGACGCGCCAAACACAGTGCCAAGGTCATGCCCACAGGCCCTGCGCCCACCACCACAACGGGTGCATTCAAACTCATAGCGGCACTTTCAAAGGGTCGTATTCAAACATCCAGTCGTAGCGGCGGCGCACTTTTTCGGGCTCCCATTCGCTGCTGACATAGTCCACCGCTTTGGCAGGGTCAGACAGCTGGGGGTTGTGAAACCGCTGGGCGTTGTCACGCGACCGGTTGACGATGTCGGCCGTGCGTTGCCAGCGCAGTTTTTCAAAGCGGGCCAAGGCGTGTTCGGTCGGCTCATCCAAGGCCAAACAGCGCGCCATGACAGCGGCGTCTTCGATGGCCATGTTGGCCCCCTGCGCCAAAAACGGCAAGGTGGGGTGCGCCGCATCGCCCAGCAGGCAAATGTTGCCCTGCGCCCAGCCGGTTTGCGGGGCACGGCCGAGCAAGGCCCATTTGAAGGGTTGCTCGATGGCCGACATCAACTCGCACACATCGGCATGCCAGAGGCCAAAGTCTTGCAGCAACTCGGCGTGGGTGCCGCGCTCGGTCCAGGATTCGCTGCGCCAGCCTTCGCGCTCAATGATGCCCACCACGTTCATCAGCTGTCCGCCGCGCACCGGGTAGGTGATGACGTGCGCCCCCGGCCCCACCCAATTGGTGCCAACCTGCGCCCGCAGGTGTTCAGACACGCACTCCACTGGCACCAGCCCGCGCCAGGCCAGCAAGCCCGTGAATTGAGCCTTGTCTTCGCCCAGCAACTGCTCGCGCATAACCGAATGCACACCGTCGGCTGCCAACAAAGCATGGGCGCTGTGCTGCGAGCCGTCGTTCAACTCAAACGACACGCCCGCGTCGGTGCTGCGGGCCTGGACCACCCGCGCGTTCAAGCGCACAGGGCGGTCCGAGCGGGCCTCGAAGGCGTCCAGCAAGACCCGGTGCAAATCGCCCCGGTGCACCATCCAGTAAGGCGCACCAAAACGCGCAAGGCAATCGTCCCCCAGGTCGAACAGCTTCCAGCGCTGGCCGGTGTTCCACATCCGGATTTCCTTGCCCCGCGCTGGGCTGACAACGCTTTGCAAGGCCTCACCCAGACCCAGCGACAGCAAGACGCGAGAGCCGTTGGGCGAAATTTGCAAGCCTGCACCCAGCTCACCCAATTGCGGGGCTTGCTCGAACACATCGACCTTGAAACCTTGCTGCAGCAAGGCCAGGGCGGTGGTCAGACCAGCAATGCCCGCCCCGGCAATGGCGATGCGCTGGGATGTGCTCATTGCGCCTTGATGTTGTTGTCTTTGGCGACCTGGGTCCACAGAGGGATTTCGGTGGCAATGGTTTTGGCAAAGTCTGCACTGCTGCTGCCCACGGGACGGATGTCCAGCTTGGCCATGCGCTCGACCACGTCAGGCAAAGCCATGATGCGGGCCATCTCTTCTTGCAAGCGCTTGACGATGGGCGCAGGCGTACCCGCCGGGGCCAGCAAACCGCTCCAGAAGTTCACCGCCAAATCGATGCCCTGCTCTTTGAGCGTGGGCACTTGCGGGTAGCTGGCCAGGCGTTGCTCGGATGTGACGGCCAAGGCTCGCAACTTGCCCGACTTGACCAGTGCAGCGATGGGGCCCGAATCGATCAGGGTCATTTGCACTTCTTGCGTCAGCACCGCGTTGATGGAGGGAGCACTACCCTGGTAGGGCACGTTCAGGGCTTTCAGGCCCGACTTGGCTTTGACCAATTCCATCACCAACTGAAAGGAGGCCGAGGGGTAGGAATAGTTCGTCTTGTCCGCGTTGGCTTTGGACAAGGCGACCAACTCGTTGAAGGTTTTGGCAGGCGAGGCTTCGTTGACGGCCAGGATCATGGGGAACGAACCCGCCAAAGAAATAGGCACCAGGTCGGTGATGGGGTTGTAAGCCAGCTTGGCCACCAGCGCCGGGTTGAACACGATGGGGCCACTCGCGGCCATGAGCAGGGTATAGCCATCGGGCGCGGCTTTGACCACAAATTCGGTACCCACGGCGGCACCCGCGCCGGGTTTGTTCTCCACCAGCACCGGTTGGCCCAAAACAGGGGCCAATTTTTCTGCGACCACGCGGGCCAGGATGTCGTTGGCACCGCCCGGCGCGTAAGGCACCACAATGCGCACGGCCTTGCTGGGCCAGGCCGCTTGCGCCCAGGACTGGGCCGGGGCCAATGTGGCCAAAGATGCGGCCAACGACAAAGCGGCGGTGGCCACCAATTTGCGGCGTGCGAGGTATGTGGGGCGAGTGGTCATGGTGTGTCTCCTGATTTATGGGGGATGGAAATCAAATTTTGGCGACGCAAGCCACCAGCAAAGCGGCACGGCCTGCATCCAACGCCTGCAGACAGCGGGTGATGGCCGCAGGCAAGTCTTCGGCGCGGGTGACGCGTTCGCCGTGCGCACCAAAGGCCTGGGCCACTTGTTCAAACTGGCGCTTTTTGCCTTGCAGGCGGGCCTGAAATTCGCCCGCCAGGGCTGCAGGCCCGTCAGGGTGCACGCGAAGCACGGCTTCTTTAACGGCCTGCCAGCCACCGTTGTCCAGCACCACCGTGAAGATGGGCAGGCCTTGCGCTTGCGCCACGGCATAAACGGAAGTGGGGGTCGAAAAATGGAAACCGCCATCGCCTTCGATGTGCACCACCCGGTCATTGGGTCGGGCCAACTTGACACCCAACGCCATGCCAGCGCTGTAGCCCAGGCCACCGCCAGCGCCCCCGAGGAAACTCATGGGGCGGGTGCGAGGTATTTGCTGCAGCACCGCAGGCGAATTGCGGATGGCTTCGTTGATGACGACGTCATCAGGGAGCAGATGCAAGCCAATTTGGGCGCAGACCCAAGCCGGATTGAGGGCGTCTTCTGTGCCCGGGTTTTGTG
>CAJBLW010000185.1 GCA_903953985.1 uncultured Burkholderiales bacterium | reverse complement strand
GCGCGAATTGACAGTTTTGAGCCAAGTCAAAGCGCCAACAAATGGATAAACAACAAATTCATCTAATTCAAAAAGCAAGGTCTGCCATGGGCCCTGTGACCTGAGGGACAAGGGCCTGAGGCCTACGATGGCAGCACCAACGCCCCATCGATCGACACTGTGAACTCACACGAATCCAGCACCCCAAACCCGCCTCAGCTGAGCCAACACATGGTGCGCGAACTGCGCTCTGATCATGCGGGCGAGACTGGGGCTGTTTACATCTACCAAGGCATCAGCGCCGTGGCCCGCTGGCGCAAAGATGCCGAGTTGCTGGCCTTTGCGCACGCACATGGCGACACCGAAGCCGAGCATCTGAAGCTGGTGGAGGAGTGGCTCCCCCCTGCACTTCGCAGCCGCTTGCTGCAGCCCTGGCGGATGGCGGGTTGGCTCACCGGGGTGCTGCCCGCGCTGTTTGGCCGCCGCGCCGTTTACGGCACCATCGCCGCGGTCGAGACCTTTGTGGACGTGCATTACCAACAGCAAATAGACCACCTGCAGGTGCACGGCGGCCCCGAAGGCCTGCTGCCTTTGCTGCTGCGCTGCCAAGCCGACGAACAGCACCACCGCGACGAAGCCGCTGACTTGGCAGGCCCAGACACTCCCTGGTTGTTGCGCCTGTGGTGTGTGGTGGTCGGTTCGGGATCAGCGGCTGCGGTGGTCTTGGCCCGGCGGATTTAGCGGGGGGCTTCACGCAAATCAATGCCCTCGTGTTGAGCGATTTTTTCGAGGGCGTTTTCGAACAAGCTGCGGGCGGAGCCGGAGATGGCCCGCAAATACGAGTGCAGGTGGGCGTCTTCGGTGTTCTTGTTCAGGCACTCCTGGCTGTAGGCCTCAAAGCTGGCCAACTGCGCGATCAGCTCGGCCACATGCTTAGGGCACTCGCACAGCACATTGGTGGAAATGCCCGCCACGCGCCGCAAGGTGTCATCCGAGTATTTGCGGCCAGCGATCACCGAGCCTTGGTGGCCATAGGCCTGGGCCCGGTCGCGGTTCACAAACAAAATCGACTGCAGCAACTCGGCCAACTCACTGTCTGAGATCGGGTCGCGGCGGACCGTCAAACCCGCCAGCTTCATGGCTTGCACGATTTTGTCGGGCGCGAAGTGGTAGAGCACGATGGTCTGCGCAAACGGCTGGCGCTGCACCAACGCCTGGATCGACTCAAACACCGAGTCCTGCAGCGAGTTGACCTTGATCAACAGCACTTGTGGCTTGTCTGACAAAGGCGCGTGACGCGCGGCGGCCAGGTCATCGAACACGTCGGTGACCTGAATGCGGTGCTGGCTCAACACGGCAGCGAATTGACGCGACTCGATGCGGTTGGCCAAGCCCAAACCCACCACCGCCAAGCACACGGGCTGGGCCAAAGCCTGGGGTGCCTGCGCCTGATGGTCGGAGTGACACAACTGGCGCAGCTGGGCCAGATCCAGACGGGCGATGCTGCCAATGCCATGCCCCGCCCCCGACAGCTGCTTGAGCAAGAGCGCCTTGGACACATCGTGTTCGGCAAACAGGCGTTGGTTGCCCTCGGTCTTGACGGGGGTGAAGGCCCCATAACGCGTTTGCCAGATGCGCAAAGTGGAGACCGGAATCTCGGTGGCCTTGGAGACGGCGCCGATGCGGTAGAGCGGTGACTGAGCGTTTGGGTTATTGGGCACACAGGTCTTTATTGGTTCAGGTATTGCGTAGATTTTATGTCGAAAATTCTAATTCGACTAAAAATCAAGAAATTTGAGGAGTTATTTACCGCAAAATCCTACTCATGGAGGGTTTACACATGATTTCCAACAAAACCATCAATGCCATGGATGTGTGCGTGCTGATCGCTGCACAACAAAACCTGGGCCGCGTCTCCACCACCGAGCTGGCCCGTCGCTTGCATCTGTCGATCTCCAACCTGGAAAGCATCCTCAAGCCCCTGAAAGACCATCAGATCGTGTCGTCACGCAAAGGCCCGGGCGGTGGCTACGAAATCAGGGGCGACTTGGCGATGATTTCCATGTGGGACATTGCCGCCGTGTTCGAGCCCACCTTGGCGCAGCAGGGCAGCGAATCGCTGCCGCTTGAAGCAGCTGACTTCGAGTGGGGACTTGAGCGGGTGATCATCGACACCTTGAGTCAGTCAGCTTTGTCCGATTTTGTGGTTTTGCAGGCGATGCACATCCCGATTGAAGCGCCCATGGTCAACCGCTTCAAGTTCAAACCCCTGACAGCGCCCTTGGTGCCCAAGGCCCCTAACTCGGTGTTTCAGTTGCACATGGCCTTATAGGCTCTGCTAGCCTCTCGGGTTTGAAGGAGTCACCCGATGAGCACATTCAACAATCCCCTACAAACTTGGAACCAGCGCTTTGCCGCCGAACACTATGTGTTTGGCCAAGCGCCCAACGCGTATTTGGAGTCTCAAGCGGCCCATCTGACACCCGGGAACGTGCTCGCGGTGGCCGATGGCGAGGGCCGAAACGGCGTATGGCTGGCCGAGCAAGGCTTGCAGGTCGATGCCTTTGATTTCTCGGACAACGCCATTCGCAAAGCCCAAGCCTTGGCCCAAAGCCGACAAGTGAAGGTGAGTTTTGTGTGCAGCGATTGGCAGTCTTTTGACTGGCGGCCTGAGCATTACAACAACGTAGTGGGCATCTTTTTCCAGTTCGCCACGCCCGATGAACGCAGTGTCATCTTCACGCGCATGCTGGGCAGCCTCAAACCCGGCGGCACCCTGATCATTCAGGGCTACACGCCACGTCAACTGGACTTCAACACGGGCGGCCCTGGCAAATTGGCGCACCTGTACGACGAAGCCCTGATGCTGGACGCCTTCGGCGAGCTGGACATCCTGGACCTGCGCACCTACGAGGCAGAGATTGCCGAAGGCACGGGCCACCAAGGCATGTCAGGCTTGTTGGGCCTGACGGCACGCAAGCCGGGTTGAGCGTTGAGTGTTG
>CAJBLW010000184.1 GCA_903953985.1 uncultured Burkholderiales bacterium | reverse complement strand
GTCGAGGTCATTGGCCACCGCGAAACAGTGGGTCGTCCCAGCTTGTTTGCCACCACCCGCCAGTTTCTGGACGATCTGGGTCTGGCCTCGTTGGACCAACTGCCCTTGCTCTCCCAGGTTGATTCGCCCATGTCGGCCCTGGCGGGCATGCTGGACGAGTCGCCTGCACAGGCAAGCTTGTCGCTCGAGGAGGCCCTGGCCGAGTCGGCCGAGCTGACGATGGCAAACCAGCCCAGCGCAGCCGCGCCTGCGGACGATGCTGCCAGCGCCCCCCAGAACGATCTGGAGAGCGACTCAGGCAGCGACCTGGACAGCGACCTGTCCACCCCCTCGTCCAGCGACCCGCTCGTTGCCCGATCCTCCGACGCCGATCTGCCTGACGCAGCCTCTGCCAACCCCGGCCCCGGCCAAGAAAACACCCCCACATGAACGATTCTTCCTCCAACGCGCAGGGCCAGCGCTCTGGCGTGTACGCCGCCCGCAAAACGGGTGCAGCCACAGCGGCTCCCACGCCATACAAGGCGATTGACCTGGCCGATGTGGTGTCTGGCCAGTTCGATGACGAGGACGCGATCGAAGCGGTGGCGCAAGACCTGGGCAAGCGCGTGCTCGCACCCCAAACCGACTCTCCCAAACTTCACAAGGTGCTTGCCCAAGCCGGAATGGGTTCGCGCCTGGAGATGGAAAAACTCATCACTGAAGGCCGCATCGCCGTGAACAGCGAACTCGCGCATGTGGGCCAGCGCGTGCAATACGGCGACCAAATCAAGGTTGACGGCAAGCCAATTCGCATCCGCATCGACCCGCCCCCAGCCCGTGTGATCGCTTACCACAAGCCCGCTGGTGAGATCGTCAGCCACGACGACCCGCAAAACCGTCCCTCGGTGTTTCGCAAACTGCCGCGCCTGCAAAACGGCAAATGGCAGTCGGTGGGCCGTTTGGACCTGAACACCGAAGGCCTGCTGCTGTTCACCAGCTCGGGTGAGCTGGCCAACCAACTCATGCACCCGAGGTTTGGCCTGGAGCGCGAATACGCCGTGCGTGTACTGGGTGCCCTCAGCAAGGACGAAAAGCAAAAGCTGTTGGACGGCGTGATGCTCGACGACGGTCCGGCCCAGTTCGGTTCGATCGAAGACGGTGGCGGCGAAGGCTCCAATTGCTGGTACCGGGTGACCATCTCTGAGGGCCGCAACCGCGAAGTGCGCCGCATGATGGAATCGGTCGGTCATGCGGTCAGTCGCCTGATCCGCATCCGTTATGGCGCGATGGTGCTGCCGCACGGTTTGCGTCGAGGCGCTTGGCTTGAACTCGACGAGGCCGATATTCGTGCCTTGATGCGAGCGGCGGGCACGAGCGAGCGTCCCCGCCCCGTCACGGAGCAGCCCACACGCACCAACCGCAACGACCGCCGTCCACGCACCGGTGGTCAAGGCCGCGCGGGCACGGCTGTTCCCCGCGCCAAACCGGCTGCCAAGCCTAACCAAGCCCCAGGCGGCTCTGGCTTGCATACCAAGTCCGAAGCCCCCCAGACCGAGACCAAATACATTGGCGCTGAAAGCTTCAACCGTCTTAAGAAAGCACCTGCCAGCCCGGGCCGAGGTGGCCGGGGCAGTGGTGGCCGCAGTCGTTGAAAGAGGGCTTTGTCCATCTTTGTAGCCCACGTTGGTCAAATCCCGTTTTCCCTGTCGGCCCATCAGTTGGCGGGGTCATTTTGTTCCCCACTCAGGGTAGAATAGTGGGCTTTGCCGCAGGGCAAAAATAGTTAAAAATCACCCCTTCACAGGAAAAAACCATGGCCATCGAACGCACACTCTCCATCATCAAGCCCGACGCCGTTGCCAAGAACGTCATTGGTCAAATTTATGCCCGTTTTGAAGCTGCAGGCCTGAAAGTGGTCGCTGCCAAAATGGCCCACCTCTCGCGCGGCGAAGCCGAGCAGTTCTACGGCGTGCACAAAGAGCGTCCTTTCTTCAAGGACTTGGTTGATTTCATGATCTCCGGTCCGGTCATGATCCAGGCCCTGGAAGGCGAGAACGCGATTGCCAAAAACCGTGACCTAATGGGCGCGACGGATCCCAAGAAAGCCGCCGCGGGCACCATCCGTGCTGACTTCGCTGACAGCATCGATGCCAATGCTGTACACGGCTCTGATGCGCCTGAAACTGCTGCCGCTGAAGTTGCCTTCTTCTTTGCCGGCATGAACGTGTACACACGCTGATCGCGTCGCGCACCGCACGCGCCCCTGCGCCCTGAACCCATGACGACCAACCTGCTCGAATTCGACCTGGAAGGTTTGGCCGTTTTTTGCGAGGGTCTGGGGGAAAAGCGCTTTCGTGCCACGCAGTTGTTCCGCTGGATCCACCAACGGGGGGCTGCAGATTTTGAGCACATGAGTGATTTGGCCAAGTCCTTGCGCCAAAAACTCCTGTCTCATGCGCATGTCGCGCCTCTCCCCCTCATCAGTCAACACATTTCAGCCGACGGCACCATCAACTGGTTGTTTGACGTCGGTGATGGCAACGCCATCG